>JAFANO010000064.1 GCA_019232645.1 Planctomycetaceae bacterium
CGGCCCGAGCCGATCCCGGCGGCGTCGGGGGCGCATCGCGCCCACCATTGAGGGTTCCGTCGTTCCGGGAGGGCGGGCCCGGCCTTCCCCTGGATGATCGCTCCGACCGAGATGAGACCGATCCCCCATGGCGGAAATCCGGCAAGCGTGCGCCGCCGGTACGGGCTGGGGGACATGCCCCTCGTCGACTTCTCCGCCAGCCTCAACCCGCTCGGCCCGCCCCTGGCGGCGCTGGCCGCGGCCCGCGCGGCGCTCGACCGGGTCGATCGCTACCCCGAGCCGGGCTGTCCCCTGTTGACCGAGCGGCTGGCCGAGCGGCACGGCGTCCCCGTCGATCGCGTGATCGTCGGCGCCGGCACGACCGAGCTGATCGGGCTGATCGGGCAATCGCTCCGCGAGGTCCTGGCGCTGCATGCCGTCAAGCGCGGCGACCCGGCGATGCCCGTCTCGCACCTGGTCGAGCCGACCTACGGCGAATATCGCCGGGCCTCGGTCCTGAATGCGCTGCGGACCGAGGTCTGGAGCCGCCACGTCCTCGGTTGGAGCCAGGACTTCCTGCCGAGGACGGCGGCCGGCGTCTTCTGGACCGGCCACCCCGACAACCCGACCGGCCGCGCCTGGGACCGGGACCGGCTCCTGGCCCTGGTCGACGACACGCTCGGGCTCCTGACCGTCGTCGATGAGGCGTTCCTGCCCTTCCTGCCCGACGAATCGGAGCGGACCCTGACCGGCGCCGTCGCCTCGCGCCAGAACCTGCTCGTCCTGCGCTCGTTGACGAAGCTCTTCGCCATCCCGGGGCTCCGGGTCGGCTACGCCGTCGCGTCGCCCGACATGGTGGAGCGGCTCCGCCAGTATCAGGACCCGTGGACGGTCGCCCTCCCGGCCGAGGCCGCGGCGCTGGCGGCGCTCGACGACGTCGACTACCGCGAGCGGACCGTCCGCCTGGTCGCCTCGGAGTCGGCCCGGATGATGGAACGCCTCTGGGAGCTCCCCGGCCTCCGCCCGGCCAGGCCCGGCAGGGACCGCCCCGAATCCCCGTCCCCCTTGCCCAACTTCCTCCTGGTCAGCATGACCGAGACCCGCTGGACCTCGATCGAGGTCCACGAAGCCCTGGCCCGCCGCGGCCTGCTGGTCCGCGAGTGCTCCGACTTCCGCGGCCTGGAGGTCGGCGCGCTGCTGACCGGCCACGACCAGCTCGTGGCGACCCGAGGACACCTCCGGTTCGCCGTGCGGACCCCGGCCGAGAACGATCGGCTGGTCGCGACCCTGGCCGGAATCCTGAGTTCGGAGCCCCCGCAGTGACCCCCCCCCGACCCCCACGCGTCCCCGCCCTGATGGTCCTGGGCACCGCCAGTCACGTCGGCAAGAGCCTGATCGCCGCGGCCTTCTGCCGCCTGCTGGCCGAGTCGGGCTATCGCGTGGCGCCGTTCAAGGCGCAGAACATGGCACTCAACAGCTTCGTGACGCCCGAGGGGGGCGAGATCGGCCGCGCCCAGGTCGCGCAGGCCGAGGCGGCCGGGATCGAGCCCCACGTCGACATGAACCCGATCCTGCTCAAGCCGATGGGAGGCGCCACGCAGGTGGTCGTCGCGGGGGCGCCGATCGGCGTGATGTCGGCCCGCGACTATTACGCCGCGAAGGACCGGCTCTGGCCGCTCGTGGCCGCCGCCTACGACCGCCTGGCGGGCCGGTTCGACCGGATCATCCTCGAAGGGGCGGGCAGCCCGGTCGAGATCAACCTGGCGGAGCACGACTTGACCAACCTCCGGATGGCCCGGCACGCCGACGCGGCCGTCGTCCTGGTCGCCGACATCGAGCGCGGGGGCGTCTTCGCCCAGCTCGTCGGCACCTGGGAGTTGCTCGGGCCCGAGGACCGGGCGCGGGTCGTCGGGTTCGTCATCAACAAGTTCCGGGGCGACCCCACGCTGCTGGAGCCGGGCCTGGAGCTGCTCCGCGCCCGGACCGGGGTGCCGGTGCTCGGGGTCCTGCCCTTCCTGGCCGACCTGCAGATCGACCAGGAGGACTCGCTCGGCATCGACGCGACCGCGACCGCCGCCGAGGTCGAGCCGGGGCCCGACGACCTCGACGTCGCGGTCGCGCGCCTGCCCGGCCTGAGCAACTTCACCGACTTCTGGCCATTGGCGCGCCTGCCCGGCGTCCACGTCCGCTACGTCGAGCGCGGGCCCGATCTCGGCCGCCCCGACCTCGTCGTCCTGCCCGGCACGAAGACCACCGTCCGCGACCTCGACTGGCTCCGCCGCGTGGGCCTGGCCGACCGGGTCGTCGCCCTGGCACGCGACGAGTCCGGGCCGATCGTCCTGGGGATTTGCGGCGGCTTCCAGATGCTCGGGACCCGGATCGACGACCCGCTGCGCGTCGAGTCGGCGACGGATCAAGCCGAGGGGCTGGGGCTGCTCGACGTGACGACCCGATTCGATTCCGCCAAGGCGCGTCATCGCGTGACGGGGTCCGAGCGCCAGACCGGCCTGCCGCTCACGGGCTACGAGATCCACATGGGCGAGACGCTCCTCGGGGCGTCGGCCTCGCCCTGGAGCACGCTGACCCGCCAGCACGACGGCGCGACGATCGAGGACGGCGCCGTCGCCCCCTCCGGCCAGGTCTTCGGGACGTATGTGCACGGCCTCTTCGACAGCCTGCCGTTCACCGCGTCGCTCGTCGACCGCCTGCGCGCCCGCAAGGGCCTGCCCCCGCTCGACCCCGGACATTGGCAGGCCCACCGCGACGTCCTGGCCGCGCGTCACGCCGCCCTGGCCGACCTGCTCCGGACGCACCTCGACCTCGGACCGATCCGGGAGGCCCTCAGCCTTGCGTGAGCGGACCCGGCCCCATGTCCTTCGCGACGATGGCCGCGCGACCTCGGGCGTCTCGTTGACGATCCGCGACAGCCGGAGGGAGGCGATCGCCTCGACGGAGTACCACGGAGTACCCCCACGTCGCGATCGTCGAGCCGCTGCCCCTGGGACGGATCTGGAATGCGCAGATATTGAGCTGTATTGTAATCAATATTATGTAAAAATGGAAGCGGTCTGGCGGGAATCCGGATCGCCCCGGAGGCGCCGATGAAATGGGTCGAATTTGGTGTCGTTGATGAATGATACGGCCGGGGAGGATTGGTCGCTCTGGGCGTTGCCCCTGGGGGCGATGCTCGATGCCGTCCTCGGCGACCCGAGGACCTGGCCGCACCCGGTCCGCGCGATCGGTCGGTTGATCGCGACGACGGAGCGAGCCCTGAGGCGCGGTCTGGCCCGGTCCCGGGGCGGGCCGAGGGCCGAGCGCATCGCCGGGGTGGTCCTCGTCCTGGTCGTCCTCGGGCTGACGGGCCTGGCCGCGTGGGGCGTGGTCACGGGCGGCGATCGGCTGGGGGGGCTGGGGTCGCTGCTGGGGCGGGGGCTCCTCGTCTACTGGGGACTGGCCGCGCGGAGCCTCGGGGACGAGGCCTTGAGGGCCTCGGAGGCGGCCGACCTCGAGACGGCCCGGCGCGAGTTATCGATGATCGTCGGGCGCGACACCGCGACGCTCGACCGGCCCGCGATCTACCGGGCGTGCGTCGAGACGGTCGCCGAGAACTGCAACGACGCGGTGGTCGCGCCGCTGTTCTGGTTCGTCGTCGGCGGCCCCGTGGGGCTCTGGGCCTACAAGGCGGTCAACACCCTCGACAGCATGGTAGGATACCGCGATGAGCGCTACCGGCATCTCGGCTGGGCCTCGGCACGGCTCGACGACGCGGCCGGGCTCATCCCGGCACGGCTGACCTGGCTCCTGATCGCCCTGGCCGCGGCGTTCCGGAACGAGCACGCGGCGGCGGCGCTTCGGATCGGCTGGCGGGACGGCTCGAAACATCCCAGCCCGAACGCCGCCTGGGGTGAGGCCGCGATGGCGGGCGCCTTGCAGGTCGAGCTCGGCGGGCCATCGACCTACGGTCGCCTGATCCGTTTCAAGCCCACCCTCGGCGACCCCGGCGAGCCGATCGGCCCGGCCATCGTCCGACGAGCCGTCGGGGTCATGTGGGTCGCCTCGGGGCTCGCGGCCCTCCTGGCCTGGATCGCACGCGCCTGCATCGTAGCATGAGCCTCGAGGTGATAAACGGCTCCGAATAGGCGATCAACTCGATGCGGAGCCAGTTGCTGATCCGCCTTGAGAAGTTTCGGGGCATCATCGTCTTTGCGACCAACCTCGTCGAGAGCTACTGCTGACC
>JAFANO010000115.1 GCA_019232645.1 Planctomycetaceae bacterium
CCCATGGCGATGGCACCGGTGGGCTACTACCTGTGGCAGTACGTGCTGCGGTTCGACCCCCAGGACCCGATCTGGCCCAACCGCGACCGCTTCGTGCTCTCGGCCGGCCACGCCTCGATGCTGCTCTACGCGCTGCTCCACCTGACCGGCGTGCGGGCCGTCAGCAAGGACTACGAGCGGCTGGGCGAGCCGTCGGTCCCCCTCGAGGCGATCGAGGCCTTCCGGCAGTGGCACAGCCGCTGCCCGGGCCACCCGGAGTACCGCTGGACCTCGGGCGTCGAGACCACGACCGGGCCGCTCGGGCAGGGCCTGGCCACCAGCGTCGGCATGGCGCAGGCGGGCCGCTGGATGGCCGCGCACTTCCACCGCCCCGGCTTCGACGACCTGATCGACTACAACGTCTACGCCCTCTGCGGCGACGGCTGCATGATGGAGGGGATCTCCTCCGAGGCCGCCTCGCTCGCCGCCCATTGGAAGCTCCCCAACCTCTGCTGGATCTACGACAACAACCACGTGACGATCGAGGGGAACACCGCGCTGGCCTTCTCTGAGGATGTCGCCACCCGTTTCATGGGCTACGGCTGGAACGTCACCCGGGTGGGCGACGCCAACGACCTGGACATGCTCGACCGCGCCTTCGGCACCTTCCTCAAGGAGCGCGAGAGGCCGACCCTGATCATCGTCGACAGCCACATCGGCTGGGGCGCGCCCCACAAGCAGGACACCAGCGCCGCCCACGGCGAGCCCCTGGGTGAGGAGGAAGTCCGGCTCACTAAGCGTAACTACAACTGGCCCGAGGACGCCAAGTTCCTCGTGCCCGACGGGGTCTACGAGCACTTCCGCGACAGCATGGGCCGGCGTGGGAAGGAGCAGCGAGATGCCTGGTTCGGCCGGGTGGAGCGGTACAGGGCCGAATACCCCGAATTGGCCGACCAGCTCTACCGGATGCAACACCGCCAGCTCCCCGACGGCTGGGATTCGGGGCTGCCGACCTTCCCCGCCGACCGCAAGGGGATGGCCACGCGGAACTCATCCGGCCTCGTCCTCAACGCCATCGCCCAAAAAGTGCCATGGCTCATGGGCGGCTCGGCCGACCTGGCTCCGTCCACCAAGACCCGCCTGACCTTCGACGACGCTGGCGACTTCCAGGCCGGAGACTATTCCGGCCGAAACCTCCACTTCGGCATCCGCGAGCACGCGATGGGGGCCATCCTCAACGGCATCGCGCTGGCCAAGGCGAGGGCCTACGGCTCCGGATTCTTGATCTTCAGCGACTACGGCCGTGCCCCGATCCGCCTGGCCGCACTGATGGAGTTGCCGGTGATCTACGTCTTCACCCACGACTCGATCGGCGTTGGGGAGGACGGTCCGACCCACCAGCCGATCGAACAACTGGCGTCGCTGCGGGCGATCCCCGGCCTCATCGTACTCCGCCCCGCCGATGCCAACGAGGTGGTCGAAGCGTGGAAGGTCGTCATGCGGCTCCATCACGAGCCGGCGGCCATCATCCTCACGCGTCAGGACGTCCCGACGCTCGACCGCGCCCGGTACTCGGCGGCCTCAGGGCTGGCCAAGGGCGCCTACATCCTGGCCGAGGCGCCGGGGGGCCAGCCCGATGTCCTGTTGATGGCCTCCGGCAGCGAGGTCGCGCTCTGCGCCCTGGCGCACGAGCGACTCACCGCGGAGGGTATCCGATCCCGCGTCATCAGCATGCCTTCGTGGGAGATCTTCGACGACCAGGACGCGGCTTATTGCGATTCGGTCTTGCTCCCCGACGTCACGGCGCGGGTCTCGGTCGAGCAGGCATCCGTTTTCGGCTGGGCGAAGTATGTCGGGCGGCATGGCCAGAGCATCGGTATGCGGTCCTTCGGGGCTTCGGCTCCGCTCAAGGACCTCCAGCGGGAATTCGGTTTTACCGTGGAGCGAGTCGTCGATGCCGCGAAGGCCCAGTTGGAACGGGCGAGGACGTGAGAGGCCGAGACGACGAGGAGGCATCGAGATGAAGATCGCTTTGGCCGCCGACCATGGCGGATTCGACATGAAGCAGATGCTGATCGCGCGCCTGCGCAAGGCGGGACACGAGGTGACCGACTTGGGTGCCGCGACCCCCGATCCCGATGACGACTACCCGGACTATGTCATCCCGCTCGCCCGCGCCGTGGCGGCAGGCGCGGTCGACCGCGGGATCGTCATCTGCGGCAGCGGCGTCGGGGCCTCCGTGGTCGCCAATAAGGTCAAGGGGATCCGGGCCGGCCTGTGCCACGACCATTATTCGGTCCGCCAAGGGGTCGAAGACGACGACATGAACGTCCTCTGCTTAGGCGGGAGGGTCATGGGTATCGAGGTCGCCTGGGATCACGCTCAGACCTTCATCTCGGCGACCTTCAGCGGCGCCGAGCGACACCGCCGGCGCCTTTCCAAGGTGGCCCAGCTCGAGGGTTAAGCTTCGATCAGCCAGTAAGGCGCTCTCATACCCCCCGGCATGCTGCGTAGGACCCGTTCGATTGGGCTCATTCTCCCAGT
>JAFANO010000194.1 GCA_019232645.1 Planctomycetaceae bacterium
GGCCTGCCAGGGCTGGGTCCGTTTCACGACCCTGGGCATGAGCCGTTGCGGGGATGAGGACGCCGGCCAGTTCCCGCACCTCCCCGAGAACTGGGCGTCCGTCGCGCAGTTCGCCTGAGGCGCAGCCGGCGAGTCTCGACGTCTCGACCGACGAGATCCCCGGCCCCAGCCCGGAAATACTGCAAGGCCGGGGAGCGATGCCGTCGAACGACGATCCGATCACCCGGCCGCCGAGACCATGAGCATCGGGGTCGTCTCAACTATGCGGGCATGGCGGCACGATCTCCCGCAGCGAATCCATCCAGAAGGTCCGAATCATGGCAAGCACCCGGATTCACATCAGCCCGACCGACCATGGGCGGAAGATGACCCTGGAGGAGTTCCGCGAGGCCGAGGAGGCCCCGGGATACCGCTACGAACTGGCGCGGGGGGTGCTCGAAGTGACCGAAGTCCCGAATGACCCGCACGGTCAGGTCGTCAACAATCTCCAGGGGGCCTTCCATCTCTATCATCGGGATCGACCCGGGAGGATCCTCCGCATCGGGGGTGCCGGCGAATTCCGCCTGTGGATCCCCGAGATGATCTCCGGCCGGAACCCCGACGTGGCCGTCGTCCTCCGGGGTACATCCAAGGACACGCGCGGACGACGTCCGCCGAGCCTCGTCGTCGAGGTCGTCTCGCCCGGCGCCGAGGCCCGGGAACGCGATTACCAAGACAAACGCCAGGAATACCTCGTCTTCGGCATCCGCGAATACTGGATCGTCGACCCCCGGCTCCGGCAAGTCACGGTCCTGATCCGTCGCGACGAGCCGGAGGGCGCCGCCTGGTCTGAGCGGGTGTTTCGGGGCGACGACGTGATCGAGGGCGCGATGCTGCCGGGTTTCGCTGGGTCCGTGGCCGAGCTCTGGGTGGACGTTGAGGAGGACGGGGACGAGGGGGACGGCATCGGGTAGGGTCTGGGTTTCGTCCCGCGAGAAATCGCCCTTGTCAAGCAAATTTTTCTTGGAATTGGCCTTGAGTTCGCGTATCCTGGACAGGGGCCGACTCCATGGGTGGCGTGACTCGACCCCGTTCGGGTTGCGTCTTCGCCCCGCTGTTCGAGGTCCTGGGCTTGGATGGTGGAGTCTTGGGGATCCGGCGGAGGAGGAGGCCGGTGTGGCGCCAACGGTCCTGGATGACCGCCTGAACCGCGGCGATCTTCTCGATCGGAGAGGGTCCGCCCGCGGACTTTTTTTGGATTTGGATTTGGTCGACGCCCGCGACTTGGACTTGGGACGCGATGTCCGATCGCTTGACCGACCGCTGAGCTGGATTCGACTTTCCCCCGAAACCACCCCGCTTCGGCACGGCCAAAAGCGTGCAGAGGAGAGGAGAGTGTCTCGTGAGCATGGGCGAAAGTGCCTACGATCGTATCAATGATTACGGCGCTGTCAAGATCGGGCTGGCCAGCCCCTATGACATCCGGAGCTGGTCGTTCGGCGAGGTCAAGAAGCCCGAGACGATCAATTACCGGACCTACCGCCCCGAGAAGGACGGCCTCTTCTGCGAGCGGATCTTCGGCCCCGAGAAGGACTGGGAGTGCGCCTGCGGCAAGTACCGCGGGATGAAGTACAAGGGGATGATCTGCGACCGCTGCGGCGTCAAGGTGACGCACTCGCGGGTCCGCCGCAAGCGGATGGGGCACATCGAGCTGGCCGCGCCGGTGGTGCACATCTGGTTCTTCAAGGCGATGCCCAGCCGCCTGGGCACGCTGCTGGACATGAAGACGACCAGCCTGGAGCGGATCATCTACTTCCAGGACTACGTCGTCATCGACCCCGGCGACACCCCGCTGAAGGAGCGGCAGCTCCTGACCGAGGAGGACTTCCGCAAGGCGCGCGAGCAGTTCGGCGACACCTTCCAGGCCGACATGGGGGCCGACGCCATCCGCAAGCTCCTGGCCCGGCTCGACCTGGTCAACCTCTCGAAGCAGCTCCGCCAGGAGCTGACCGAGACCTCGAGCAAGCAGAAGATGAAGGACCTGACCAAGCGGCTCAAGGTCGTCGAGAGCCTCCGCGACTCGGACAACCGGCCCGAGTGGATGGTCCTGGAGTGCATCCCGGTCATCCCGCCCGACCTCCGGCCGCTGGTGCTGCTGGACTCGGGCAACTTCGCCACCAGCGACCTCAACGACCTCTACCGCCGGATCATCAACCGCAACAACCGGCTCAAGAAGCTGGTCGACCTGAACGCGCCGGAGGTCATCATCCGCAACGAGAAGCGGATGCTCCAGCAGGCCGTCGACGCGCTGTTCGATAACAACCGGTGCAAGCGGCCGGTGCTGGGCAGCTCGAACCGCCCGCTGAAGTCGCTGACCGACATGATCAAGGGCAAGCAGGGCCGGTTCCGCGAGAACCTGCTGGGCAAGCGCGTCGACTACTCGGCCCGCTCGGTGATCGTCGTCGGCCCCGACCTCCGGCTGCACCAGTGCGGCCTGCCCAAGAAGATCGCGCTGGAGCTGTTCCAGCCGTTCATCATCCGCCGGCTCAAGGAGCTGGGCCACGCCGACACGATCAAGTCGGCCAAGAAGATGCTCGAGCGCAAGGTCGAGGAGGTCTGGGACATCCTCGAGGAGGTCATCCACAACCACCCGGTCCTGCTGAACCGGGCGCCGACCCTGCACCGCATGGGCATCCAGGCGTTCGAGCCGGTCCTGGTCGAGGGCAACGCGATCCGGATCCACCCGCTGGTGTGCAAGGGGTTCAACGCCGACTTCGACGGCGACCAGATGGCCGTCCACCTGCCGCTGTCGATCGAGGCGCAGGTCGAGGCGATGACGCTGATGATGTCGACCAACAACATCTTCAGCCCCGCCAACGGCAACCCGATCATCAGCCCGACGCAGGACATCGTCATGGGGTCGTACTACGTCACCGTCCAGCGCCCCGGCGAGCCGGGCGAGGGGATGACGTTCTCCACCCCCAACGAGGTCTTCCTCGCCTTCAGCCAGCGCAAGGTCGGCGTCCACGCGCTGATCAAGCTCCGCCTGCCGGCGCACAAGCGGCTCCGGGGCGAGGGGGAGAAGGAGTTCACCCCGGGCATGGTCGTCAAGACGACCGTCGGCCGGGTGATCTTCAACGACATCCTCCACCCCAAGATGCCGTACTACAACCTGGCGCTGGGGCAGAAGCAGCTGCAGGGGATCATCGCCGACTGCTACCAGATCCTCGGCCGTGCCGAGACGATCAACCTGCTCGACAACATGAAGGACCTGGGCTTCCGCGAGTCGACCCAATCGGGCCTGTCGTTCGCCACCGACGACCTCAAGACCCCCTCGGCGAAGGAGCAGATCCTCAACGACACCGAGCGGGAGGTCGCCAAGGCGGCCAAGCTCTACCAGCGCGGCATCATCACCGAGCAGGAGCGGTACAACAAGGTCCTCGACGCCTGGACCCACGCCCGCGAGAAGATCACCACGGAGATGATGGAGCAGCTCCGCAACGACGTCCGCAACGGCCAGGTCTACCTCAACCCGATCTTCCTGATGGCCGACTCGGGCGCCCGCGGTGGCGTCGAGCAGATCCGCCAGCTCGCCGGCATGCGCGGCCTGATGGCCAAGCCCTCGGGCAAGATCATCGAGACGCCGATCAAGGCCAACTTCCGCGAGGGCCTGTC
>JAFANO010000267.1 GCA_019232645.1 Planctomycetaceae bacterium
GGACCAATTCAGGCCGCCCGACTTGATCACCAGGGCGATCATCAGGGTCGAGGCCGCCAGGTTGGCGCCACGGAGCAGGTTCAGGCGGTGCGGCTGATCCTCCAGCTCGCGGTAGATGGCCTCGGCGCGGCGGCGGACCTCCTCTTCGATCGCCCGGCGACGTGCGGCGAAGGCCTCGTCGAACCGGGTCCGCAACAGCAGGCGGAAGGCGTCGTCGTCGAGCCGGCGGGCGATCTGGGACCAGGCGGCGTGCGTGTCGGCGTCGGCCATCGCCTGCGCCTCGGCCTTCAGCGCGGCGAGCCAGGATGCGATCGCCTCGTGCACGACCTGCTCCTCGGGTGGTGACGTCTCGGACGGGGCGGGCGTGCCCGAGAGCCGCCGAAAGGTGTCGGAGGCCAGCCGGACCGGGAATCGGATCGCCCGGCCGATCAGGTCGAGCACCGGGCCAATGTAGGGAACCTGGAGCAGCCCCATCACGTGCACCAGCGCCCGGTTGAACTCGGCGTGGCGGATCCCTTCGAGGTAGTCGCGGCGGTAGGGCTCGATCAGGCGGTCGCGGGTGATCCGCTCGACGGCCGAGGCCCAGCGCGCGGCGACGTCGGCCTCGGAGACCAGCGGCCGGAGGACCTCCTCCAGATGGCGTCGGAGCAGCCCGACGGCACCGAGCAGCCCGGACCGCTTCAGCTCGGCGCCGCGAGCCGCCTCGCGCGCGATCGCCGCGCGGAACGCCGAGGCCTCGCGGGTCGCCAGCAGCCCCCGGAGTCGCTCGCCGGGTTTGGTCCCCGCGACGTGCGGCAGGCGATGGATCGGCGCCCGGCTCTGGCCGATGGTCTCCAGCGTCTTGGCGATGTCGTCGAGCAGCGTCGCGCTGTCGCCCAGCTTGTTCGCCGCGACGTGGACCGCGACCCCCGACTCGCCGAGCATCCGCAGAAGCGCATTGCCCCGGTCGTCGGCGTACGACTCATCGGTCACGGTCATGACGACGACGTCGGCCAGCGCGGCGGCGTCGAGCACGGCGCGGAAATAGGTCCACGCCTGCTCGGTCGAGAAGTCGGGCGTATCCCAGAGGACCGCCCCCGGCGCCGCGGGCGCGGCCATGGGTTCGGCGTCCAGGTGGGCGGGGTCGATCACGGCCAGCGCGGGGGCGTAGCCGTCGCGGCAGAGCGCCTCGTCCGACAGGTGCGGCGGGTGCTCGTCGCGGTAGCGGCGATAGCCCGCGAACCTCGAGGGGAAGCTGTCCAGCCAGCGGTCGCCCAGCGCGGCGGGCCGGAACGCTTCGGGGTACTGGCTGAACCGCGCGCGGACGCTCATCCCCGCCCCGTCGCGCCCGAGCAGGACGTTGAGCACGGTCGATTTCCCCGTGTTCGTCCCGCCGAAGAGGACGACATGGACCGGGTCGGCCTTGAGCCAATCCTTTTCCAGCGCCGGCCGGACCCGCATCTTCAGTTGCGCGATCGCATATTGCACGACCGGCACGCGGACCGCGTCGTCGACCGCCGTCGGGCCCTGCTCCCGCAGCGCGAGCGCCCGATCGAAGATCGCGGCGAGCCGGTCGCACGCCGCCAGCGGGTCGTTCAAGCTCATGGGACGCTCACCAGGGCCCTCGGCCCTCGGGTGCTCCCCGAAGGATCCCAATACCGTGACGAAATTTTCCCCCTCTTCCGGTCGAGTAAGGGCACGGTGCATGCCACGCAGTCCCCAGGGCAGTTGCAAGACGGTCGGTATCCCAAACCTTCGTGGCTCGTGTGGAGCAACTGGTGAGAGTGATGTCCTTCGTCTCGCTTCGAATCCCGCCACTCAACCCCCGTGCGAGAGGGCCGGTGTGGGGTGGCGAGGTCCCGAAGGGACAAGTGGCATAAGGTCAGCCAGCGAGGTGAGGCGATTCGGGACGCATGATCCCCGTTCAAGCCCTCGGGACGACGAAAGGATCATGGGATCGGCCACACTCATCAGGCTCGGGATTCATGTCATCTGCTCCGGGACAACGAGATGTTCCCCCTGCTCCGCCAGCCTCCCCCCCGCGAGCATCTCCTGGACGATCGCCCCGACCCGCTCGCGCATCTCGTCGCTCACCCGGGGGAAGCCGAGCAGGCGGCAGACACTCGTGGGGATCGCGCCGGGCTCGATGCCGAGGGCGTCGGCGACCACCTTCTCGACGGCCAGGGCGATCTCCTCGGGCGCGACCAGCTCGAGCTTACGCGCGGACGAGGGGAGGGCGCCGCGGTCGCGCAGCGGGGGACGGTCCATCTCGGACGGCCAGAGGAAGTCGCCCCGGCGCGCGATCGTGCCACGATCGAGGGCGCGTGTCCAGGCCGATTCGATCGCCGACGAGGCGCGCGCCCCGGCGCGCCTCGCGCCGGCCGCGTCGACGAGCCGGCGCGCGACCTCACCGACGTGGATCGGGCCTTCGGCGGCGACGACCTCGGCGACCCACGACACCACCTGCTCCGTCGGCGCCGACTCCAGGTCGACGCCCGCGATCGCGCCGTTGAGCGCGGCCATCCGGTACGCGGGGACGCCCGAGGCGCCCGTCCCGGGGCCGCTCGCCGCGTCGCGCTCGTAAGTCGGCTCCGGGTCGGGGGCCTCGGGAGCCTCCTCGGGCTCCGAGGGGCCGCCGCCCCGCGCCGCGTCGATCGCGGCGAGCGTCCGCTTCAGCTCGCCCGAGGGGTTGCGGCCCCAGTCGGCGCTCCAGACGCGATGGAGCCGCCAGCCGAGCGACTCGAGCACCTGGGGGCGGAGCCGGTCGCGGTCCCGCGCCGAGCGGGCCTCGTGATAGCTGGCGCCGTCGCACTCGATCCCCAGCAGGTAGCGGCCCGGTCGATCGGGATCGACCACGGCCATGTCGAGCGCGAAGCCGGCCGACCCGACCCGCGGCCGGACTTGGCACCCCGAGGCGACCAGCGCCCCGCGCACGGCCGCCTCGAACGGGGAATCGCCGCCCGCCCCGGGCCCCGACCCCACCCCCGCCGCGGCCGGTGCCCGAGGCTCGAGCGTGCCGGCCGCGGCGTAGTCGAGGAACGTCTTGAGGGCCCGGACGCCCCGCGAGCGGGCGCGGGCGAGGTCGAGGTCGTCGGCCGTCAGGTTCGTGAACACCTCGCAGCGGAGCCGGGCGCGGGTGATCAGGACGTTGAGCCGGCGCTCGCCCCCCTCGCCATTGAGGGGGCCGAAGTTCAGCGCCACGTCACCGTCGGCGGTCCGGCCATAGCCGACGCTGATGAAGATCACGTCGCGCTCGTCCCCCTGGACGTTCTCCAGGTTCTTGACGAAGAACGGCTCGGCGACACCCAGCGCGAAGAACTCCTCGCACGAGGGGTCGTCGCGGCGGAGCCGCTCGAGCTGGACCTGGATCGCGTCCATCTGGGCGACGCTGAAGGCGACCACGCCGAGGGTCAGGCGGCGGTCGGCGGGCCGGTCGCGCTGGGCCCGGGCGTGCTCCATGACGGCGCGCGCGACCGCCTCGGCCTCGCCCGGGTTGGTCCGGGTCCCGCCCCGATCGTAGACGGCCTCCGGCAGGCGGCGGACGACCAACCCGGCGTCGCGCCGCGCGGCGTCGGGGCTGGGGAAGACGACCAGGCGGTCGTCGTAGAATTCGCGGTTCGAGACGGCGATCAGCGACTCATGCCGGCTCCGGTAGTGCCACCGGAGCATCCGCTGCGGCGCCCCTTGCGCGACGAACAGCCCGAGCACGCTCTCGACGTCGCCGCTGGCCTCGTCGTCGTCCCCCTCGTCGCCGCCGGTCAGCCGATCGAAGAAGCTCGTCGGCGGCAACTGCTGACTGTCGCCGACGACCACCGCCTGCCGGCCCCGGAGGATCGCCCCCAGCGCGTCGACCGGCTTGACCTGGCTCGCCTCGTCGAAGATGACCAGGTCGAACTGGAGGCCCCCCGGCGCCAAGTAGGTCGCGATCGAGAGCGGGCTCATCATGAACACCGGCTTGATCTTCGTGACGGCGATGCCCGCCCTGCTGAGCAACTGCCGCAGGGGCATGTGCCTGGCCTTCTTCTCGAACTCGCGCCTCAGGATGCCGAGCTGGCCGGGGCCCTCGTGCCGGGGGAGCCGCTGCCAGTGCTCGAGGGCGAGCCGGGCGCGGGTGTGGCGCAGCAGATGGCGGTCGAGGTCGCGGAAGGCGCCGATGACGTGCTCGTGGCCCGGGCCGTTGAAGCCGGCCAGCGCCGGGCGGTCGCGGAAGGCTTGCTTGAGCAGGACCTCGAACCAGTGCCGCCGGTAGATCGTCAGCAGTTGCCGGCCCGCCTCGGGCCACGACTCGGCGATCGCGACGACGGCCCCCAGCTCGTCCTCGCGACAACGGCCGGCCAGGTGGTTGAAGGCGACCAGCGCCGGCAGCTCGTCGATCCGCTCGACCCAGGCCGCCAGCAGGGGCTCGAGGTCGTCGAGGGGGAGGTCTTCGAGCGCCTGGACCTCGCCGAAGCGGGCCGGGGCGTCGAACTCCAGGAACGCGGCGAGCCGGCCCACGTCGTCCTGGAAGGCGGCGAGGGCCGCCCTCACCGTCGCGGTCCGGGGCTCGAGCGCCTCGACGTCGGTGGGGCCGGCGAGGAAGTCGAGGATCGGCCCGGGGAGCCGGTGGGCCCGGACGTCGTGGTGGAGCTGGACGGCCCACTTCGTGAGCTTCGCCAGCGCCTCCCAGTGCGAGCGCTCCCCCTGCCAGCGCGGGCCGAAGAGCCGGGCGGCGACCGGCTCGTGCCGCCGGATGACGTCGCGCCGGCGGCGGGCCTCGATGACGGCGTCGATCAGCGCGAGCTGGTCGTCGAGCTTGCCGGGCGGCTCGCCGCGACAGATCGCGGCGAGGGACCGCCGCGCGCGGCGGTAGCCGCCCGAGAACGGCCGCCACCACCAGCTCCGGCCGTAGACGTTGAGGTCGCGGCGGGCCTCCTGGAGGTCCCGGTCCCACGCCTCGGGCAGCAGCACCGGGTCGTGGCGGCGGTGGATTTCGGCCAGCGCCGCGCCGGCGTCGAGCAGCTCCTCGAGGTCGCCCCGATGGGCCAGCCAGTCCTCGCTCCGGAGGTCGGCCCCGTGGACCTGGTCGGCCTTCGAGGCCCGCCGCGCCGCGCGCATCAGGGCCTCGAGCTCCTCCCGGTTCGCGGCCGGCGGCAGGTGGAGGAACGCGGCGAGCCGCGCGGCGACGTCGCGGAGCAGGCCGGTCGACCGGCATGAGGCCAGCAGGAGATCGCGGGCCCGGTCCCCCTCGGTCGGCAGCAGGACGGTCCGCCGGCTGCCCCAGAACGGGTGCTCGCGGGGGACCCCCACGACGGCCACCCGCGACTGGAGCTCCTCGACGAGCGCCTGGCGCCGCTTGAGGTCGACCCGCGACCACGACGCCATCGCGGGGATCTCCAGCGGGCGCGGCGGGGCGTCGACCTGCCGCTCGTGGCGCCGGAGCAGCTCGCCGAAAGCCTGGAACGGCGTGACGCCGCTGGCGCCGACCGGGGTGTTGACCGCCTCGCAATAGGCGTTGAGCCGGTCGCGCATCGCGCCGAGCATCCGGAGGTCATCCTCGTCTGGCCCGAGCTTCGGCCGGCCCAGCCCGAGCGTCCGGCGCAGCTCCTCGAGCACGACCTTCTTGCTCGCCTTGTGGCTGTGCAGCTCGAGGCAGGCATCGCCCAGCCCGACGGCGTCGAGCCGGCGCTTGACCACCTCCAGCGCCGCCATCTTCTCGGCGACGAAGAGGACCGACTTGCCCCGGCCGATCGCCTCGGCGATCA
>JAFANO010000661.1 GCA_019232645.1 Planctomycetaceae bacterium
AGCGGCCGCGCCGACCGGACCCGACGCCGGCTTCGAGATCGCGAGGGGCGGCCGGCACGTCGTCGAGACCCCGGTGCTTGGGCCGACGTTTTGGTCGGGTGACATGCTACGCCGACCACTGTCCGACGCCTCCGGCGTCTGGAACTCAGGACTGGCAAATACCTTCGAGCCTCTTGTACGCTTTGGTTCTTTCACGCAGCCGGCGCATCGGATGGAGACTTGTAATACGGGTCCCGGGAATTTTGTGCAACAGTCTGCTGACTTGAAATTTAAGTCTCAAATGTGAGATCCGTACGAAGTGCACACAATATCCGGGATGCGTATAAGGTGGCTGCATCCGATCGCCAGCAGTTGGCCGACGCCATGCGCACGTTCGTCCCCAGCAGTTCTTTCGCACCTGCCCCTCTCGGGCCACACCGACTGGACACCGCGACGCCTGGCCTGGGTCGCCACGCGGATGGCCTGGGATGAGGGCCAGACGCTCGGGACACGCGGGGAACACGCCCGCGACTTCGCCCACGGTCTGCACCCGCATGGGACCCCGGGCACGTCCTCCTGCGGCTTCACCGCCGCCTGGATGCGGTCCTCCCCGGCCCTGACCGAGGCCCTGAAGCCGCGGTTCCGACGCCAGAATGCCGCACTTCGCAGGGGACTTCTGGCGTCGCGGCCGAGGGCGCGTTTTCGCCGTCGACGGCACCCGCATCGAGGCCCCCCGCACCGCCGCGACGAGGCCGACCTGGGCTGCGCCGGCCGGGACCAGACTGCACCCCAGGTCTCCCTGACCACCGTCTGGCCCATGGGGACCGGCTGGCCCGGGGATGACCACGCGGGGCCGGGCACGGGCAGCGAGCGCACCCACCTGAAGCAGATGGTGCCGGACCTGCCGCCGGGAGCGCTGGTGGTCGCCGACGCGGGCTCCGTCGGTTCCGGGTTGTGCCTGCGGTTCTGGCGTCACGGGCAGCACTCCCTGTGGCGCGTCGGCAACCACATCAAGCTCCTGAAGGACCTCGGCTCCTACCGCGAGGAGCGCGATGGACCGGTGGACCTCTGGCCGCATAAGCCTCGCCGCTGCCGACCGCTGGTGCTGCGGCTGATCGTGCTGCGGCACGGCACGCAGGACATGTCCCTGCTGACCGACGTCCTGGACCCGGCGCAGTTGGCCGACGCCGACGCCGCCACGGTGTTCGGGATGAGGTGGGGCGAGGGGGTGTTCTCCCGATCAGACACGCAGGCCCTCCGGCGGCGGGAGCTGCTGAGCCGCACCGCTGCGACCGGCCTGGCGGAGGTGCAATGGACCCTGCTGGGGCTGTGGCTGTTGGGCCTGATGACGGCCTCGCGGTGGGTCGGCGCCGGCGTCGATCCGCCGGCCTTCTCGGTGGCCCGGCGGCGCGCTGCGGTGCGGCCTGCCACGAGGGGCCAGCGGACCCGGCGTGGTCCGCGGACCCTGGAGGTGGCCGCGCGCGCGGCGCCCGAGGACAGGTACCGACGCCACGGATGCAAGGCGGCCCGCAATTCTCCCCGTCAGGAGCCGGAGGGGCCATCGGGACCACCCCGGACGAGGACGGCGACGGCGGAAGTCGAACGTGCGCGGCGGCTTCCACCACCGCAGATCCCATTCAAGGTGGACGGAGTAGCGTGCCACCCCGCCGTCGAGATGCTGAGCGGATCGGCCAGACGTCGGTCAGGACGGCGTGAACCCCGAGGGCTGGCCCTCGCTGGGGAGGGTGTAGCGATTCTCGATCGCGGCGCGGATCGCGGCGCGGGTCTCCTGCGCCGGGGCATCCGGCCGTGCCTCGATCCGCTCCGCCTCGGCACCCAGCTCGTCATCCTTGATCCCCTCGCGGAACCACTTCGAATAATCCTTCCGCTTGAGGTGATAGGTCCAGGTCTCGTCGTCGACCCCGTCGGCGAGCTGGAGGAAGATCACGAGGTTCTGGGCGCGCAGGTTGAGCTTGCCCTCCGGCCCCCGGAACTTGAAGCTCCGCATCGCTCCGAGGTCCCCCTCGGCGTACTTGCGCGTGTGCCGGCTGCGCTCGGTCCGGGGCGGTTCGCTCCGGACGAGGACCGGCGCGGCCCCCTCGCGCCGGCGCCACGCCAGGACCTCGCCCGAGGCGAGCTTCTCGAGCGACGTCGGGGCCGGCGGAGGCTCGCCCACCGCCTCGCAGAACAACCGAATGGTCCCGTCGGGCGACTCGCCCACGACCAGGAGCAGGTCGACCGACGACAGGATCGCCGGGGAGACGCTCTCGGGATGCACGGTGATCGCGAGCACCCCCCGCAGCTCCTGAGGGAGCGTCAGGGCCGCCGGGTCCCACGTCGAGGGGAGCAGGTGATGCGTCTCGTCCAGGACGATCCAGTGCGGGTGGCCGAGCCGGGACCGGAGCTCCTGGACCCTGGGCAGCAGGGCCTCGAAGTACGCGGGCCGGTGCCCCAGCGCCACGCCCAGCAGGTTCACCACCACGTCCTGGTGGGGCGACTCGAGCAGCCTGAGCACCTCCTCGACGGTCGGCTCGCGGTGGGGGTCGCCCAGCACCGCGGCGTCCTCGAGGGTCTCGTAGTCCCCCTCGGGGTCGATGATGACGAACTGGTAGCCCGCCTCCGCCAGGCGCTCCAGGATCCCGGTCGTGAGCGTCGACTTGCCGCTGCCGGACGTGCCGGCGACCAGGATGTTGAGGCCGTAGGGCTCGATCATCTCAACGTGGCTGTCGTCGCGCGTGCCCAGCCGGATGGCATGTCGCGCCAGCCGGGGGCCGAGCTCGATCAGGTCGGTCTCCTTCATCTGGTCGGCCAGCTCGACGACCCCGGCGCCGTGGTGGCCCTTCGTGAGGATGTCGGCCCGCTCCTTGAGCATCGGCAGCGCGTTGTCGACGGCCGCGGCGACCTCGCAGGCGCTGAGGAAGGCGTGGTCGTTCTCGGCGTCGCCCACCCCGACGACGTTGTGCGGCGACAGGTGCAGCTCGTCGAGCACCGCGGCCAGGCCGGTCGCCTTGTTCACGCCCGAGGGGAGGACCATCACGGCGTCCTTGTTGAAGATCACCTGGAGCTCGAGCCCCATCTCGTGGGACACCTGGAGCACGGCCGTCTCGTGGGGCACCCAGGTCGCGACGATCACGCGGCCGACCGAGATCGGCGCGACGCCCCGCGCGCGCAGCGCCTCGACGAAGGCGTCGGGAGGGCGCTCGCCGATCACCCGCTCCTCGCGGGTCTCGGGCCGGTAGGTCAGAGCGCCGTTCTCGGCCACGACGTAGTCGAACAGGTCGGTCCGGGGGAAGGTCTCGAGCAGCTCCGGGAGCACGCGGCCGGTGACCAGGATGAGCTTGCGGCCCGACTCCCGGAGCCGCTCGAGTGCCTTGAGGGTCGGCTCGTCGACCCGGCCGTCGTGGGCCAGCGTCCCGTCGAAATCGGTCGCGAGTGCCAGGTAGCGCATGGGTGTGGATCGCCGGGTTTCGATGAGGTCGAGTCCTAGGCACCGAGCTTCGGCCTTCCGCCGGCCGGCGAGCATGGTCGGGTCCTCGATGCCTTGTGGCTCCAGTTATAGAAGACGCGAGGACAGCCGCGCGGACGGCGACGCTACGGCGAGTGGACCGGTTCGGACTCCGGGTTGTCGGGCAGCCGCACAAACTGCCCCCGGCCCCGGAGGATGCCCACCGGGCCGTCGAACCGCCAGTCTCCCCGCTCGAAGACGAACTGATAGATCGGGCCGACGCGGTTGGTCGGGCAGACCAGGACGTTCTGCCCATCGCTCCAGGCCTGGAAATTCGGGTGAATGTTGCGGGGCAGGCCGACGAGACCCCCCTCGTCGGCCGGGGTCAGCTCGTGGGTCTGGAGGTAGCGGGCCGAGCAGAGCCGGCGCGCCGCGTCGACGTCCTGGCGATTGGCCGCGCCGAGCAGCGCCGTATAGGCGCGGAGGGCGCGGCGGACGGGGGCGGTCCGAACAATCGTGAACGCCAGGACGAGGCCCAGGGCGGCCGCCGCCGCGATGGCAGTGAGGAGCCATCGCATTCGTGACGAGGGTGCGGTCGTCGTTTGGCTCATCGCGAGACCCGCCGTTTCAAGTCGTCGCGGAGCCGGTCGATGACCGAGTCGGCCTTGGCCTCGGCGACGATCTGGTGGATGACGGTCTTGATTCCCCGCGGGCCCCACTGGCAGCCCTGGCGGAGGTAGACCTTGGCCCCGTGGCCGAGGACGTACGAGGTCGTGGCGGCCGTGCCGCCCATCGTCAGCCCGATGGCGCCGTAGCCCAAGGCCGTCAGCGGCAGCGCCAGGCCGCCGCTGAGGAGCGACAGCCCCGCCAGCGACGACTTGACGCCGCTGGCCAGGAGCCGGGTGGCGACCTCGACGACGCCCATCGCCCCCAGCGCGATCATCATCTCGCGGACCAGGCCGGCGGCGGTCCGGCGGGTCAGGGGGATGCCGAAGACGCGGCTCAGGGCGACGATCATGCCGACGTCGACGGCCAGGCCGCCGGCCATGTCGGCCACCGGGATCGGGTTCAGCGCGACGGCCGCCCCCTTGGCCAAGGCGAAGTTCCAGATCAGCCGATTGGCCTCGTCGTCGCGGATCCGGACCTTGTGCGCCACGATCTCCTCGTGCAGGTCGCCCGCCAGCAGCAGCGTGTTCAGCGCCACCAGGGCCTTGCCCTCGCGCTCGAGGACCTCGAGGATCCGCTTCTTGAGCGGCTCGATGACCGGCGCGGGGTGCTCCCACTGGAGGCTGGTCTTGCCGTCCGGGTGCTGGATCTTGACCTTGTACGGGTCGGGCCGCGCCGCGGTCATCACGACGTCCTCGGGCCGGACCAGGTGCCGGACCCGCTCGTCCTTGATCTTGGCGTAGATCTGGTCGCGATCGGTGTCGGGGTAGCGGTCGATCTGGTTGAAGACGAGGATGATCGGCTTCTGCGCCTCGCGGAGCTGGGAGAGGCTCTCCAGCTCGCGGCGCTGCATGTCGCTGGAGACGACGAAGAGGATCAGGTCGGCGTGTCGCGCGACGTCGCGCGCCAGGGCCTCGCGGACCTCGCCGCCGACCTCGTCGATGCCGGGGGTGTCGATCAGGACGAGCCGCGCCCCGGTCAGGCCCGGGGTCTCGGCCGTGGCCTGCTCCCACCGCTGCGACGACTTCGCGAGGGTCGTCCCGTGGGTCGTGCCGACCTTGAAGACCTCCTGGCCCAGCAGCGCGTTGAGCACCGACGACTTGCCCCGGCTGACCATGCCGAAGGCGGCGATCTCGATCGTGTTGTCGTCGAGCTTGCGGCCCAGGTCGCGGAGCTGCCGCAGCTCGTCGGCCAGCGTGCGCTCCTCCTCGGGGGTGAGCTTGAGGTTGTTCAGCGTCTCGGCGAGGCTCTCCCGCGCCCGCTCGACCACTTCCTCCCGCTCCTGTTCTTCGAGCTGCTCGAGCATCGCGGCGAGCTCCGGGTCGATGTTCGGTTCTACGGTCGTCATGTCGGTCTCTGGCTCCTCGGACGATCGGCGCGGCGGATCACGCCCTCACACCAGCGGGCCGTCGCCAACAGGTCGGACTCCCCGCGGCCGGTCCCGAGCGCGACCATCTGCAAGGCCAGCGGCAGGCCCTCGGGCGAGAGGCCGATCGGGAAGGA
>JAFANO010000754.1 GCA_019232645.1 Planctomycetaceae bacterium
CTAGAAGAGGACTTCTCCCAGGCCGATGACCTCGCGGCCCGGCATCCCGAGAAACTCCGCGAGCTTCAGGACCTGTTCTGGCAGGACGCGCAGAAATACCACGTCACGCCCCTCCTGGCGGGATTCGCTGAGCTTTTCGGCATCACCCCACCCGCCACTCCGCGGACGAGGTTCACCTACTACCCCGGCACCGAGAACATCGGCGCGGGCATGATCCCGCCGATCTACAACCGATCGTTCAGGATCACGGCCGACCTGGACATCCCCGCGGCCGGCGTCGAGGGCGTGATCGTCGCCGAGGCCGACGTCATGGGCGGCTTCTCGCTCTACGTCCAGGATGGCAGGCTTCGCTACACCTACAGCTTCCTCGGCATCGCAGTCGAGACCCTGACCGCAACGGAGAACCTCCCGACGGGCGAGGTCCAGGTGCGCTACGAGTTCGCCGCAGATCAGCCCGGAAAGCCGGCCACGGGCGGCCGCGGCCGCCTGTTCATCGGCGACAAGAAGGTCGGCGAGAACCACATGGAACGGTCGGTCCCGATCCGCTTTACGTCGTACGCGGGGATGGACATCGGGAAAGACAACGGCGAGCCGGTCTCGCCCTCGTATGGGGCGAAAGCGCCATTCGCCTTCACGGGCAAGATCGGCACCGTCGCTTTTGATCTCGCCCCTCTGGGATCGCACTGAAGCGGATCTGGCTCGACGCCATCCTCACCTGACGTCTCCATCCTGTCGCCGCCATGGACTGGCCGAAGCGGGCGGCAATGACGAAAATGCGGAGAGGACGGCGGGTAACCTTCCCGATCGCGCGCCGGTCCGGGCCGGGGCAGAGATGGGTGGGGGATCGTGCGAAAGAAATCCAAGGTCTTGAGCGCGGCGGGCGGCAAGTTCGGCATCCTGCTGGTCGCCCTGGTCGCCCTGATGGCCTCCGCCCCGGTGATCATCGAGAAGCCGGTCGGGGTCGGGGTCGTCGCGTACGACCTGTTCGCGAGCGCCGTCCTCGTGGCGAGCCTCCATGCCGCCCGGCCCGGGGGGACGCCGGTGGCGATCGGCCTGATCCTGGCCCTGACCGACTTCGGGATCGGGCGACTGGCCACCTTCGAGGGCACCCGCTGGCTCGTCATCCTGCAAATCCTCCTCTGGCTCTCGACCCTGATCTTCGTCACCGCCACGATCCTCGAGGCGATCTTCGAGAGCGAGGACGTGACCGTGGAGACGCTCCAGGAGTCCCTCTGCGTCTACCTGCTCCTGGGGCTGATCTGGGTCTTCGCCTTCGCGCTGATCGAGGTAGCGGCGCCGGGCTCGTTCCAGTCGCAGCACGGGTTCCGGGTCGCTTGGTCGGACGACCGATCGAGGCGCGCCGAGCTCATGCGGCTGTCCGTCCTCAGCTACTCGACGCTGGCCGGGTCGGGCACTGGCGACCTCACGCCGTCGACCGAGTTCGCCAACATGGCCGTCGCCCTGGAGGCGATGATGGGCCAGATCTACCTCGCGGTGGTGCTCGCCCGGCTGGTCGGGGTCCAGGCCGGCCAGGCGCCCCCCGGACGGGTCGCCAGGGCCGACGAGACTGGCGGAGTCGAGCGGGCCATCCGTCCCGGACCCGGGGATTCGCGACGCCAGAAGTCCGAGGTCGAAGATGAACGACTGCCGAGATAAGATCGCACGCGCGATCGGCTCCTTCGTGGAGAATCCCGTCACCAACCTGGTGAAGGGGACCGTGCTCCTGCTGATTGGTCTCTCCGAAGCTTCGAGAACCTTCATCGACGACATCACCCAGAGGCATCTCAGCGTCGGTCACGGCCTGATCATCATCGGGCTCTTCGGAATCCTCGATACCCTACCGCAGTTCATCGAAGGGCTCGCAGCGGGAAAGCGATACCTTGATTTCCGCGATAAGAAAGCTCGGCCCGGGCCCGGTTCGGGTGCCGGGCCTGACCAAGGCGATGATCGAGCCCACTGACCCCGGTCGCCCTTCGAAAAGACCGACACGGTGAACGGCACCAAGCTCCCTTTCCCGACCCCGGTGGCGCCTGGCGGGTTGCGCGGCAGGTGATTGGGGAGATCCCATGGGCCAGGAAATACCGAATCCCACCGACTCGCGCGTGAACCTGGCACGGGACCGGACGTGCATGGCAAATTTCCGGACCCAGCTCGCCCTGGACCGGACGACGCTCGCCTGGGTCAGGACGACCCTAACCATGGCGAGCTTCGGCTTCGGGATGGTCGCCTTCTTCCGCACGATCCAAAAGCAATCGCCGACCGCGGAGAGCGTTCGGTTGCACCAGGGGGCGATCTGGATGGGCACCGCGCTGATCTTGCTGGGGATCGTCGCAATGGTGCTCGCCGGTTTGTCTCACTGGTTCACGCTGCGGAGGCTCCGGCGCGGCGAATCCCCCGTCTTGCGTCAGTGGCCCTTGAGCATTACGGTAGCCATGCTCTCCGCCCTGGTAGGTTTGGCGGGACTCTGGGCCCTGTTCGTGCGATGATGGGCACGCTCCTCCCCTGGCCGGGGGTTGGGGCGGAAGCAACCAATCGGTTTTTCGGTTTGGGATCTCGCCGAAGTAACTTCAATTCCCAACGACGTGAGGAGCATCCTGGACATGAAGATCGGCACGATGCAAGCGTTGGCGTGCATGGGGCTGGGTGCGATCCTTGGCCTGGTCGCCGGAACACGGGACCTCTCTTCCTTCTCGCGGGCCGACGTGGCGACGCCGAGCGTCCGGCAGGTCGCGGCGGAGGCCCGCGTGACCGACACGGGGGTCGGTCGGACCTCCTGCTGTTCGGCGGGACTGGCCAAGGGCGTGTTGCTGACCCGGGCCGGTGCGGGGGAGACCGCGGCCAAGGCCGGAGCGACAGCATCCGGGAAGAAGCCGAACATCGTCTTCATCATGGGCGACGACGTGGGCTGGTTCAACATCGGCGCCTACCACCGGGGCATGATGGCCGGCAAGACGCCGAACCTCGACAAGCTGGCCTCCCAGGGCATGCTCTTCACCGACTACTACGCCGAGCCGAGCTGCACGGCGGGCCGGGCGAACTTCATCACCGGCCAGTTGCCGATCCGCACCGGGCTGACCACCGTAGGCCAGGCCGGCGCCAGGGTCGGGATGCCCTCCTCGGCGCCGACGATCGCCACGGCGCTCAAGTCGTTGGGCTATGCCACCGGCCAGTTCGGCAAGAACCATTTCGGCGACCTCAACGAGTATCTCCCCACGGTGCACGGGTTCGACGAATTCTTCGGCTACCTCTACCACCTCGACGCGATGGAGGACCCGGCCTGGCATTCCTACCCGCCGGAGCTGAAGGCCAAGGTGGGCCCCCGGAACATGATCCATAGCTGGGCGACCGACCAGGACGACCCGACCGAACAGCCGCGCTGGGGCAAGGTCGGCAGGCAGAAGATCGAGGACGCCGGCACGCTTTATCCCGACCGCATGAAGACGGTGGACGACGAGATCCTCGACCACACCTTCAAGTTCATCGCCAAGGCGAAGGGGGATGGCACACCGTTCTTCGTCTGGCTGAACCCGACGCGGATGCACGTCATCACCCACCTCTCCGACAAGTACGCCCGGATGCAGACGCCGGAGAACGGTTGGTACACCTACGAGGCGGGCATGGCCCAGCTCGACGACATCGTCGGCTCGGTGATGAAGAAGTTGGACAGCCTAGGCGTCGCGGACGACACGATCCTCGTGTTCACGACCGACAACGGCGCGGAGAATTTCACCTGGCCGGACGGCGGCCAGACGCCGTTCGCCGGCGGCAAGGGCACGGTACTCGATGGGGGCCTGCGCGTCCCTTGCATCGTCCGCTGGCCGGGCAAGGTACCGGCCGGCAAGGTCGAGAACCAGATCATGTCGGGGCTCGACTGGTTCCCGACGTTCGTGGCGGCGGCGGGCGACCCGGACATCGTCGGCGAGCTCAAGCAAGGCAAGCAACTCGGCGAGGCGACCTACAAGGTCCATCTCGACGGCTACGACCAGACCAACCTGATCACCGGCAAGGGCCCGTCGCGGCGCCACGAGATCCTCTACTTCGCCGAAGGGCAACTCGGCGCGGTGCGGATCGACGATTACAAGTACCGATTCATCGACCAGCCGAGCGGCTGGTTCGGGGGGACGGTCAAGGTCGACATGCCGATCCTGATCAACCTGCGCCTCGACCCGTTCGAGCGCACCGGGATGTCCGGGTCGCTGAACTATTACAATTTCTTCGTCCACGAGTTCTGGCGGTTCGTCTTCGTGCAGCAGGAGTTGGCGAAGGTGGGCGAGACGTTCGTCGAGTTCCCGCCGCTTCAGAAGGGCGCGAGCTTCAACCTCGAAGCCGTGAAGGAACAGATCCTCAAGACCATCCAGGCCCGACAGGCTCAGTAACCCGTCGGCCACCGGTGTGAACGCCCTCGGAATGAGGGCGTTCACGCCCTCCTCGCCGAGGCCCATCCCGACCGGAGACCCTCCTCGATGCAGATCCTCATGCGTTCTCGATCTCCGCATCAGCGACCGGGCCGCGCCGCGGCCGTCGCGGCGTTGGCCTTTCTCCTCGTCGGTCAGCATGCCCATGCCCAGGTTGATCCGCTGCCGTGCTGGAACGAGGGGCCGGCCAGGAAGGCCGTGCTCGAGTTCGTGCGCGCCGCCACCGACCCGGCCGGCCCCGGCTTTGTGCCGCCCGAGGAGCGTATCGCTACGTTCGACAACGACGGCACGCTCTGGGTCGAGCAGCCGATCTACACCCAGGTCGCGTTCGCCCTCGACCGGGTCAGGAAGCTGGCGCCCGGGCATTCGGAGTGGAAGACGGAGGAGCCCTTCCGCTCGATCCTCTCGGGCGACCGGGATGCGATGACGCGATTCACCATCCAGGACTTCGCGCGCGTCATCGCCACGACCCACAGTGGGATGACGGTGGACGAATTCCACGCGATCATCAAAGAGTGGCTGGCCGCGGCGAAGCACCCGCGCTACCGGCGACCCTACACCGAGCTCGTCTATCAGCCCATGCTGGAGCTGTTGCGCCACCTCCGCGCGAACGGCTTCAAGATCTACATCGTGACGGGCGGCGGCCAGGAGTTCGTGAGAGTCTTCGCCGAGTCGATCTACGGCGTCCCGCCGGAGCAAATCATCGGCTCCGCGGGGAAGGTGAAGTTCGAGTACGGCCGGGATGGCGAGCCGACGCTGGTCAAGCTGCCGGACGTGCTCCTGCTCGATGACAAAGCGGGCAAGCCGGAGGGGATCAACCTGGTCATCGGACGCAAACCGCATGCGTCCTTCGGCAATTCGACCGGCGATCGTCAGATGCTTGAATGGACCCAGGCAGGCACCGGCGCGCGGCTCATGATGCTCGTGCACCACGATGACTCCAGGCGCGAATATGACTACGGCGTGAATTCCAAGATCGGCACGTTCTCCGAAGAACTCATGGAGGAAGCCAGGCGGCGCGGCTGGGTCGTGATCAGCATGAAGGATGACTGGAATCGCATCTTTCCGTTCGAAAAATAGGCTCGATCTCCCTCGATCAGGTACGCCATGCGTCGCATCTTCATCCCAGCCGGTCTGCTGGCCGCCGGCTTCCTGACCGCTTACGCCCTGACGATCCGGGCCCGACGGCCCGATCGCCTCGCCCCGGAGACGAGTGCCCGTGCCTCCGGGGCATCCGTCAGCGGACGGTCCTCGGCAGCCGCTCCCTCGGGCATGGCCTGGATCGCCGGCGGGGAATTCACGATGGGGACCGACGATCCGGAGGCCGCCCCCGCCGAGCACCCGGCCCATCGGGTGCGCGTCGACGGCTTCTGGATGGACGTGACCGAGGTCACCAACGCCCAGTTCCGGCGGTTCGTCGAGGCGTCCGGCTACCTCACCACGGCCGAGCGCCCCGTCGTCTGGGAGCAGCTCAAGCGGCAGCTCCCGCCCGGAACCCCCAAGCCTCCGGACGATCGGCTCGTCCCCGGCTCGCTGGTCTTCACCCCGCCCGATCATCCGGTCTCGCTCAGCGATCCTTCGGCCTGGTGGTGCTGGGTCCCCGGCGCGAGCTGGCGGCATCCCGAGGGGCCGGGCAGTTCGATCGAGGGGAAGGACGACCATCCGGTCATACACGTCTCGTGGGACGACGCCCTCGCCTTCGCGAACTGGGCCGGCAAGCGGCTCCCCACCGAGGCCGAGTGGGAGTTCGCCGCCCGGGGCGGCCTTGAAGGCAAGAAATACGCGTGGGGCGATGAGCTTCAGCCCGACGGAAAGCCGCTCGCAAACACCTGGCAGGGTCACTTCCCGGACCGGAATACCCGCGACGACGGATTCCTCCGGACCGCCCCGGTAAAGTCGTTCCCGCCCAACGGCTACGGCCTTCACGACATGATCGGCAACGTCTGGGAGTGGTGCGCCGACTGGTATCGACCCGACGCCTACCGCCTTGACGCCGACCGGGGCGTCGTCGTGAACCCGTCGGGGCCCGAGACCGGCTTCGACCCGGAGGAGCCCTACCAGCCGAAGTGCGTCACGCGCGGCGGCTCGTTCCTGTGCAGCCCGAACTACTGCTCGAATTACCGCCCGAGCGCCCGGCGTGGGACGGCCATCGATTCCGGCATGTCGCACCTCGGCTTTCGCTGCGCGCTCTCGGGGGACCAGGTCGGCCGGGGGGCGAACGGGCCGCCATGAGGGACCGGTTCTGATATCGTGGGATCAACGCCCGACCGGGAGGGTCAGGAACGGGATGGCCGGCTGCTGACGGGCAAAGTCGAGTCGGCTGAGCTGGAGCACCAGGGCGAACGTCGCCTTGCTCTCCTGGTCGCGGTCGTCGATGTAATACCAGTAGTCGCGGTACTTCACCGCCACGAATGCGGTCGCGGGGGGCTTGTGCCCCTTGCAGGCGTGGACCGTGAACAGGCCCTCGGTCACCACCCGCGTATCGAACGGCACACCGTCCGGCCCGACGGGCTGCCGGGCGACTCCGGCAGCCAGGTGCTCGCATGGCACCTCCACGCCGTTGGCCAGGTAGAAAAATACCTGGGCCGTCGAACGGGTGCTGATCCGCAGGTCGGGGTACGGCGGGCCGGGGAAGAGGAGCGGGTCGGGCACGATGCCTGGCGCCGGGATGATCTCGTACCGGAGCCGGCCCGGTTGCAGGTTCAGCAGCTCCACCAGCTCGTCCAGGTCCGGGTGGCCGAGCGCCGCGGGGTTCAATTCCATGACCAGCCGGCGCTCCTTGCGGACGAGGGCCCAGGACGTCCCGTCGTCGCGCGGGCGATACTCCAGCCCGTTCTTCGCCGCATCCACCGCCGCCGAGGCGGTCACGGCCGACGGCGGCAATGGGCCGCCGACTTCGGCGTAGTATTCTTCTGTATGGACGGTGCCGAGTTTCCGATCGCGGAACGATTGGACCAGCTCCGCCACCTGCCGGAACCGTGCGAAGTCGGGGACGTCGCACCGCGGCGGCCCGCTGGCCGAGGCGGCGTTCGGCACCCCGTTGAGCCGCTCGACCCAGAGCCGCAACACGGTCGACACCGGCCAGCTCGTCTGGAACAGGAAAACGAGGGTATCGGTCGAGATCGGCGTGAGGAACCGCTGGACCGCGTCCCCGCTGTCGCCCGGCACGAGGGTGATGGTCGGTCGGTTAGAGCCGTTGACCATGACGTCGGGCAGGACCCGCGAGAACGGGTGGAAGACCCCGGCGCTCGTCGGGTTCGGCGCGGCGAAGAAGGGCCGGGCCTCGGCCCCGCCGTCCAGCTCGTACTGCGCCGCGATCGACGAGACGTTCAGGTCGAGCGGCGTCTCGTTGTACCGCATGCGGACGAGGTTGCGGAGGAGTTGCTCCTCGTCGACCCGCCGGACCGCCTCGTTGTAGCGCCCGTGGGTCTTTTCCAGCACCTTGGGGCCGAAGGCGCACCCGCCCCCGGTCAACCCGAGGCAGAGCCCCCAGGCGACGGCAGCGCACGCGATGGTTCGCCTCGGTCGTCCTGCCACGTCCGCTCTCCATATGCGGCACGTCGAGACCGACCCTTCATCCCGATGACTCGAACTCGCCCCGATGATCCTCAGGCCCCACCCCGTCTCGCGTCAAGGCTGGGATACGGGGCCTTCCGGCGAGTCGACCGGGCCGGGTGCCGGGGCCATCGCGGTCGGGGCGATTGGGTCGCAACCCCCGGCCGCGGCCGGGCCCGCCCGCCGCTTGCCGCCGAACTGGATGTTCAAGCCCGCGATGATCGAATCGACCTGCACATCCTCTCTCACCGACGTGCCGGGGAACTGCGCGATCGGGCCGCTGATCGTGTTCCGGAAGGCGTGGTTGTAGGCGAGAGTGAAGGAGATGTCCTCCGTGACCTTCAAGGTCGCACCGATGGCGAACAGGTGCTGGGAGATGGCCGGGAGCTGGACGTTGAGCAGGGTCCTCTCCGAGGGGACCGGGTTCGTGTTGAACAGGTAGCCCATGCGGAGGGTCAGCCGGTCGGTCGCCTGGTACTGGCCGCCGATCGCCACGGCGAAGACGCTCCGCCAGCCCAGCCCGTTGCCTCGTGGGGGAGCCGGGGTGCCGAACAGGTCCGTGTTCTTGTAGTCGAGGTAACGCAGGTCGAGGTCGATCAGGGCCCGCTTGAATCCCTTGTAGGCCACGCCCCAGGAGAAGATCTCCGGCAGGGTCGCCTGGACGCCGATCCGGTTCGGCCC
>JAFANO010000043.1 GCA_019232645.1 Planctomycetaceae bacterium
CTGCGGGGCGTCGACCTGACGATCATGCCGGGCGAGTCGGTGGCCCTGGTCGGACCCAACGGCGCGGGCAAGAGCACGCTGCTGCTGCACCTGAATGGGCTGCTCCCCGGCCGCCGGGGCGGCGAGGCGGTGCACGCGCACGGCGCGAGGGTGTCGGGCCGCAACGGCGCGGCGCGGGTCTGGATCGACGGCCTGGAGGTCAACGCGCGGCACGCGCCCGAGGTCCGGCGCCGGGTCGGCCTGCTCTTCCAGGACCCCGACGACCAGCTCTTCAGCACGACGGTGCTCGAGGACGTGGCCTTCGGGCCGCTCAACCTGGGCCTGGGGGCGGCCGAGGCGCGGCGGGTCGCGCGCGAGTGCCTGGCGCGGGTCGACCTGGAGGACGCGGCCGACCGCGCGCCCCACCACCTGAGTTTCGGCGAGCGGAAGCGGGTCTGCCTGGCGGGGGTCCTGGCCTGCCGGCCCTCGGTCCTGGTCCTGGACGAGCCGACGGCCAATCTCGACCCCCGCGGCCGTCGGCGGTTCATCCGGCTGATCCGTGACCTCCCGGCCACCAAGCTGATCGCCACGCACGACCTGGAGATGGTCCTGGAGCTGTGCAACCGGACGGTCCTGCTCGACGTCGGACGTGTCGTCGCCAATGGCCTGACGCGCAACATCCTGGGCGACCCCAACCTGCTCGAGGCGCACGGCCTGGAGATGCCCCTCAGCCTCAAGATCGGCCGCGCACCGGGCGAGGGGCGAGGGGCGAGGGGCGAGGGGTGAGGGGCTCGCGTTACCCGTGCCGGTGGTGGCGGTTGGACGGGGGAGTGGCTCCGACTGGAGGCGTGCGTTTTCTGATAATCTGGGGATTTTGGAGCGATAAGGTGAACGCGCGAGGCTTACCCCTCGGATGATAACGTTGTCGTCTCTCTCATGAATCGACAACGCGTCGTTGAGACCAATCGGGGGAAGGCCGTGATCTCGAGGAAGATGAAAATCGAGGCGGTGGTCATTTGTGTAGGATATGATGATTTCCTGCAAGCGACCTTGCCGCATAACTTGCCGCACGTGGATCACCTGACCGTGGTCACCTCGCCCGAGGACAAGGCGACGCAGTCGTTCTGCCATCGCGTGGGCGTCCCCTGCCTGCCCACCCACGTCTTCTTCCGAGAAGGGGGGGCCTTCAACAAGGCGCGGGGGATCAACTATGGGCTGGCAAACCAGCGCTGCGACGACTGGATCTTGCATCTCGACGCCGACATCGTGCTGCCGCCGATGACCCGCAAGATGCTGATGAACGCCGAGCTGCAAGAGGACTGCATCTACGGGATCGACCGGGTCAACTGCCCGAGCCACGACGAGTGGGAGGCGTTCCTCGCGAGCCCCGAGCTGCAATACGAGTGGTCGTGTTTGGTGAAGCCGCCCCGCACGTGGCCGCTCGGCGCCCGGATCGCGCATGGCGACTACGGCGGTTACGTGCCGATCGGGTTCTTCCAGCTCTTCCACGGGTCGGCATGGAAGCGTTACCCGATCGTCCAGGACGGCGACGCCGAGCACACCGACGTCCTGCACGGGATCCGGTGGGACCGGCCCAAGCGGGTCTTGCTGCCCGAGATCATCGCCATCCACCTGGAGAGCGAGCCCGCGCCGATGGGCGTGAACTGGAAGGGCCGCAAGACCCGACGGTTCGGCCCGGCCGAGGACCGTGCGCGTTCGGCCGCCAACCCTCCGGTGGGGGACGCGTCCTCCGCGCCCCAGCCCGTCCAGTATGGTCGCTGATGTGATCCTGATCCGCCTCATACGGGCTCCAGGAATTTCATGCGCCCTGGCTGCTGATTTGAAATTTAAAATCTCAGATTTGAAATTTGAAATCTCAGATTTGAAATTTGAAATCTCATATTTCAAATTTGAAACCTGAAATCTGGATCTCAAATTTGAAATCTCATATTTCAAATTTGAAACCTGAAATCTGGATCTCAAATTTGAAATCTCAAATCTCGGTGGTGTCTTACGGTCGTTGAAACGCCAGTTTTTCTGGGATCTTT
>JAFANO010000047.1 GCA_019232645.1 Planctomycetaceae bacterium
GAGCCCGGGGCGGGCAGCCTCTTCCGCCTGGAGCTGACCCGCCGCCCAGGCCGCGTTCGCCGAGGTCCAGCGGCATCGGATCGACCTCAAGCCTGCCCTGGAGCACCATCTGGGAAAGCGGGAGCAACTGTGAGAAAATCCAAAATAAGCAGGCTTGATTCGGGGGCTGAGGCGACCGGTATGTGGAAACCTACTCCGAGCTGAGCTATCCTGGCCTACTCAATGATGCGAGACCCTTGGTTGATCTCTCACAGTCTCACCTCCCGGGAGGGCCACCGTTTATGGGAGACCTTCCAATGGACCAAGCCTCGGTTCCGTACGGACGGAAGACCCAACGGCCGCCCGCGATCCCGGCGATCGACATCCTCTGGATGACCGCCGGGCTCGGCTGTGATGGCGATACGATCGCCATGACCTCCGCCACCCAGCCGAGCATCGAGGATCTGGTCCTGGGCGCGATCCCGGGCATCCCGAGGGTGAGCTTCCATAACCCCGTCCTGGCTTATGCCGTCGGCGATGACTTCCTCCAAACCTTTGAGCGGGCGGCCGAAGGGAATCTCGACCCGTTCCTCCTCGTCATCGAAGGATCGATCCCCAACGAGCGGAACAAAAACGAAGGTTCCTGGGCGGCCCTCGGCACGGACCGGGCCACCGGCCAGCCGATCACGACGTGCGACTGGATCGACCGCCTCGCCCCCAGGGCGTGGGCCGTGATGGCAGCCGGGACCTGCTCGGCCTACGGCGGCATCCATGCCATGGCCGGCAATCCGACCGGCTGCATGGGCCTGCCGGACTACCTGGGCTGGGAATGGAGATCGAAGGCCGGCATCCCCATCGTCTGCGTGCCAGGCTGCCCGATCCAGCCGGACAACTTCATGGAGACGCTGCTCTACCTCCTGCGGCAGGCGGCGGGCCGGGCACCCATGATCTCCTTGGACGAGGAACTGCGTCCGACTTGGTTGTTCAGCCAGACCGTCCACGAGGGTTGTGACCGGGCCGGCTACTACGAGCAGGCCGATTTCGCGGAGGCGTACGGCTCGATCAAGTGCATCGTCCAGCAAGGCTGCTGGGGCCCGGTGGTCCAGTGCAACGTCGGCAAGCGCGGCTGGATGGGCGGCATCGGCGGTTGCCCCAACGTCGGCGGCGTCTGCATCGGCTGCACGATGCCCGGCTTCCCCGACAGGTTCATGCCGTTCATGGACGAACCGCCCGGTGCCAAGCTCTCGATGACGGCCGTGGTGACGTACGGGCGGACCGTCCGCGCTTTGCGGAAATTCACCAGGGCATCGCTGAACAAGGAACCGGAGTGGCGCGGCAAGTGAGGAGCTCACATGTCCGGTGACAACCCAAACCTGGTGCGCATATCCTGGGACCCGATCACCCGCATCGTCGGGAGCCTAGGGCTCCACACGACGATCGACTTTGCCAATCGGCGGGTGGTCGAGTGCCATGCCACGTCGTCGATCTTCCGCGGATACAGCATCTTCATGAAAGGCAAGGACCCGCGTGATGCCCATTTCATCACCAGCCGTATCTGCGGGATCTGCGGCGATAACCACGCGACGTGCGCCGTCTACGCTCAGAACATGGCCTTCGGGGTTCGGCCGCCGGCCCTGGCCGAATGGATCATCAACCTCGGCGAGGCGGCCGAGTACATGTTCGACCATAACCTCTACCAGGACAACCTGGTCGGCGTCGACTTTTGCGAGCAGATGGTCCGGGAGACCAATCCGTCCGTCCTGGCGAGGGCCGAGGCGACCACCGCGCCGCACGCCGCCATCCACGGCTACCGCACCATCGCCGACATCATGCGGGCGCTCAACCCGTTCACCGGCCCCTTCTACCGCGAAGCGCTGCAGATGAGCCGGATGACACGCGAAATGTTCTGCCTCATGGAAGGCCGGCACGTCCATCCCTCGACGCTCTATCCCGGCGGCGTCGGCACGGTCCCCACGGTCCAGCTTTTTACCGATTACCTGGTCCGCCTCACGCGCTATGCCGAGTTCATGAAAAAATGTGTGCCGCTGCACGATGACCTGTTTGATTTTTTCTACGAAGCCCT
>JAFANO010000094.1 GCA_019232645.1 Planctomycetaceae bacterium
GTGATGGTCCGGGGCGACGTCGGCAGCGTCCGCGCCGCCGTCGAAGTCGGTGCCGAGGCCGCCAGCCGGATCGGCGAGCTGAGGGCCGCGCACGTCATCCCCCGGCCGGGCGAGGCGATCGTCCACGCCTTCGCCGGAGGGTGGCCAGGTTGAAGATCCCTGTCGCCGACCTCGGCAGCAGCACTTCAGATACCGCCTCCAAGACCGCGACGGGGCGTCGGAGCGGTTGCTGGCGCGCGACGCGGTCGAGCGGATCGGCCGCGACCTGGACAGGTCCGGCATCCGGCTCGACCCCGAGAGGAACGCCAGGGGCAAACCCGAGCGCGAGACCTCGGCCCCAGGTTCGCGCGTTGAAGCCTGGATCGTCTCGACCAACAATGGGGATCGTCGTCGCGCGCCAGGACCGCGACCTGTTCTCCCAGGGGAAATGACCCATGTTCGTCGCCCGAGTGACCGGGAGCGTGGTGGCCACCCAGAAGGTGGCGTCGATGACCGGGCACAAGCTCCTGGTCGTCGAGCCCTACCGCGTCGATGACACGGCCCGCGACCGGCTGGTCCAGACCGGCCGGACTCTCGTGGTGGTCGACACCCTGGGCGCGGGGCTCGACGAGATGGTCCTGATCTGTCAGGGATCGAGCGCCCGGCTCACCCCCGAGACCGAGAAGCTGCCGATCGACGCGGTGGTGATCGGCCTCGTGGATACCGTGGACGTTGGCGGCCGGACGATCTTCTCCACCAGGGCCGAGCCCTGAGAAACGCGACGGCCTCGCATCGACCGATGCCCTTTTCACAACGGTGCCTGCCATGCAGATGACCGAGGATCTCATCCGAACCGTGGTCCAGCAGGTCCTCTCCCAGATGCAGATGGGCGGCTCGGTCCCGGCGACCCGCGGGGATGGCGCGGTGGCCGCCCGGCGCCCCGGCACCCTCGGCGTCTACCCGACCGCCGACGCCGCCGTGACCGCCGCCGCTGCCGCCTTCGAGCAGTATCGGAGGCGCCCGCTCGGCGACCGCAAGAAGGCCGTCGCTTGCATCCGGACGATCTGCGTCGATCAGGCCGAGGAACTCGGCCGGCGGGAGTTCGAAGAGACCGGGATCGGCCGGCTCGACCACAAGATCGCCAAGCTCCGCGACGTCATCCCGCTCATCCCCGGGGTCGAATCCCTCCGGACCGACAACGACTCGGGCGACGACGGGATCTCCTTGACCGACTACACCCCCTTCGGCGTCCTCGGCGCGATCACCCCGGTGACGCACAGCCTGCCGACCCTGGCGGGCAACGCGATCAACATGCTGGCCTCGGGCAACACCGTCGTCTTCAACCCCCACCCCGCGGGCGCGACGGTCGCCGCCGAGGGGGTCTGTCGATTCAACAAGGCGATCCGCGAGGCGATCGGCATCGAGGATGTGCTCACGATCATCGACCCGCCGACCCCGGAGTCGGCCTCGGCGCTTTTCGACCACAAGGGGGTCCGTCTCCTTGTCGTCACGGGCGGCCCCGCAGTCGCCCGCGCGGCGCTGGCGAGCACGCGGCGGGCGATCGTGGCCGGGCCGGGCAATCCCCCGGTCGTCGTGGACGCGACCGCCTGCCTCGAGAACGCCGCCCGGTCAATCGTCGCGGGGGCGGCGTTTGACAACAACCTGCTCTGCATCGGCGAGAAGCAGGTCTTCGCCGTGTCCGAGATCTTCGACACGCTGATGGAGGCGGTCGGCCGCCACGGCGGCTTCCGGCTCAACTCCGCGCAGATCGACGCACTGACGACGGCCGCCTTCGTCAGGGGCGACGATGGCGCGCTGCAAGTCGGCAAGGACCTGATCGGCAAAGATCCCGCCGTGCTCGGCCAGGCCGCGGGCGTGGACGTCCCCCCGGGTACTCAGATCCTCTACGGCGAGACCGGCGCCGAACACCCGTTCGTCGCGCACGAGCAGATGATGCCGTTCCTCCCGTTCGTCCGCGTCCCGAACGTCGATCGCGCGATCGCGCTGGCCAAGGAATCGGAGCACGGCTACGGCCACACCGCGATCCTCCACTCGCGCGACTCGTCAGTGATGTCGAAGATGGGCAAGCTGATGGACTGCACCCTGTTCGTCATCAATGGCCCGTGCTTCGCCGGCCTCGGCCTGGGCGGCGAGGGGCAGCCCTCATTCTCGATCGCCGGCCCGACCGGCGAGGGCGTCACCACGCCCCTGACCTTCTGCCGCCGGCGCCGGTCATCGCTCGTCGGTGGGCTGCGGTTCGTGTAAGCCTGGAAATAAGATGGCGGATTCGAGATGGCGGATTCGAGATGGCGGATTCGAGATGACGGATTCGAGATGGCGGATTCGAGATGACGGATTCGAGATGGCGGATTCGAGATGACGGATTCGAGATGGCGGATTCGAGATGGGAGATTGATTAAAAAAATTAAAAATTATTTATTATAATTT
>JAFANO010000182.1 GCA_019232645.1 Planctomycetaceae bacterium
GGCGGCCGCCTCGGGCCGGACCGAGCGCGACCTGCCGCTCTGGCTCGTCGGACTCGGGGCACTGGGGCTGGTGGCCGCGATCGCCGCGACCCACCTGATGCCCACCGACCTCGCCGGCCGGGTCGTCGGCGCGGCGATGGTCGTCGCGTGCGGGTTCCTCTTCGTCACCGTCTCCTCGCGGTTGACGGGCGAGATCGGCTCCTCGTCGAACCCGATCTCGGGGATGACGGTGGCCACGCTGCTGCTGACCTGCTTGATTTTCGTCCTGATGGGCTGGGTCGGCCCCGAGTACCGCCTGGCGGCGCTCTCGATCGCGGGGATCGTCTGCGTCGCGGCATCCAACGGCGGGACGACGTCGCAAGACCTCAAGACGGGCTTCCTCGTCGGCGCCACGCCGGCCGCGCAGCAGCTCGCGATCCTGGTCGGCGCGCTGACCTCGGCGATCGTCATCGGCTTCACGCTGCTGTTGCTCAACGACGCGGGCACCGTCGTCACGAGCAACCCCGAGTACCTGCCGACGGCCCGGGCCGAGGTCGAGGACCTGACCGAAACGACGACGTTCGAGGGCAGGACCTACCACGTCTGGAGGGTCGTCAGCCCGACCCCCGGCGCCCAGCCCGGCAAGTACCTGGTCGACGACTCGGGCCGGGCGCGGTTCCTGATCGATCCGGCGATCAACGGTGTCGTCGAGGCCCGCGACGACGGCGCGAAGGTCATCAAGTACAAGGCCCCCAAGGCCACCCTGATGGCCTTCATCATCGACGGCATCATGACGCGGAAGCTGCCGTGGGACCTCGTCCTGATCGGGGTCTTCATCGCGATCGTGATGCAACTGGCCGGGGTGCCGGCGCTGGCGTTCGCCGTCGGGGTGTACCTGCCGCTCTCGACCTCGGTGCCGATCTTCGTCGGCGGCCTGGTCCGCGCGGCGGTCGATCGGATCAAGCGGACGCCCGCCGAGGAGTCGGACTCGAGCCCGGCGGTCCTGCTCTCCAGCGGCTACATCGCCGGGGGCGCGATCGCGGGCATCCTGATCGCCATCCTGGCCATCCTCCCCGGCGCGTCGCGCCATCTCGACCTCTCGCGGCGGCTGCCCGCCCGCTGGAACGACAGCCCCTGGCCGGCGCTGGTCGCGTTCGGCATCATGACGGTCGTGCTCTTCCTGGTCGGCACCGGCCACCTGCTCCGGAGCGACGATCCCGCCGCGGTCAAGGCGGGCGTCACGGCCCACGAAGAGGCGCTGTAGGGCGTGGCCGTCACGCCCGTCCAACCATCCGAGGAGTCTGCATCGTGAGTTCACGCCGAAGGATCGTGGCGCTGGCCTTCACCGCCGCTCTCACCCTGGGGGGGAACGTGCTCGCCGACGAAGGGATGTGGGTCTTCAACAACCTGCCACTGAGGCACCTGAAGCAGGCGTATGGCTTCGAGCCGACGCCCGGATGGGTCGAGCACCTGCGCTCGTCGGCCGTCCGGTTCAACAGCGGCGGGTCGGGCTCGTTCGTCTCGGCCGATGGCCTGGTGATGACCAACCATCACGTCGGTGCCGACACGCTCCAGAAGATCAGCACGCCCGAGAAGGATTACTACAAGGATGGCTTCCTGGCCCGGACCCACGCCGAGGAGGTCAAGGCCCCCGACCTCGAGCTGAACGTCCTGGTCGGCATCGAGGACGTGACCGCACGGGTCCTCGAGGCGGTCAAGCCGGGCATGACCGACGCCGAGGCCGCCGTCGCCAAGCGCGGCGCGATGGCGACCATCGAGAAGGAGTCGTTCGATAAGTCCGGGCTGCGGAGCGACGTCGTCACGCTCTACCAGGGGGGCCAGTATCACCTCTACACCTTCAAGAAGTACACCGACGTCCGGCTCGTCTTCGCCCCCGAGTTCGACATCGCCTTCTTCGGCGGCGACCCCGACAATTTCGAATACCCGCGCTACGACCTTGATGTCTGCTTCTTCCGCGCCTACGAGGACGGCAAGCCCGCTCGTCCCCCGCATTTCCTCAAGTGGAGCCCCTCGGGGAGCCGGGAAGGCGACCTCGTCTTCGTGGCCGGACACCCCGGCCGGACCAGCCGGCTCAACACCGTCGCGCACCTGAAATACCTCCGCGACGTCTCTTTCCCGTTCAGCCTCGACCTGCTCCGCGACCGCGAGGCGTTCCTCCTCGACTACGCCAAGACGGGCCCCGAGCAGGCCCGACAGTCGAAGGAGGACCTCTTCGGCTACCAGAACGCGCGCAAGGCGCGAGAGGGGGGCCTCAAGGGCCTGCGGGACGAGGCGCTGATGCGCCGCAAGGCCGAGGCCGAGCAGGCGCTCCGCGCACGGGTCGCGGCCGACCCCGCGAAGCAGGCCGCCTTCGGCGCGGCCTGGGACAAGATCGCCGCCGCCCAGGAGGTCGCGGGCCGGATCGCCAAGCGGTACAACTTCCTCGAACGCGGCTTCGCCTTCGACTCGCACCTGTTCGAGATCGCCCGCGAGCTCGTCCGGCTGGCCGAGGAGCGGGGCAAGCCGAACCCCGATCGCCTCCGCGAATACCGCGACTCGGCGCTCGACTCGCTCAAGCTCCAGCTCTTCTCCGACGCCCCCATCTACCCCGATTACGAGAAGGCCAAGCTCGCCCACTCGCTGGCCTACTGGAAGGCGAGGATGGGGGACGATGACCCGCTCGTCGACCGCGTCCTGCGCGGCCGGACCCCCGAACAGGCCGCGGCCGACCACGTCGACGGCACCAAGCTCGCCGACGTCTCGGTCCGCCGAG
>JAFANO010000187.1 GCA_019232645.1 Planctomycetaceae bacterium
GCCTCATCATCGACTTCCGCCACGCCCACGTAGCCCTTGTATTCCATCATCGCCTCGCCCCCGATCCCACCGACTCACCCCGGATCCGGACCGATGCCCGCATTGCCGAGGAACTCCCGGAGCGCTCGGACCATCCCCTTGCCGATCTGGCGCCCGGGATGGGGCTGGTGGAAGACGGCGCGCACCCCGCGGAGCGCCACCCGGACCCGCGATCCCCGCCCCTCAGTCACCTCGGCCCCCAGGCCTTTGAGCATCGCCTCGACGTCCTTCCACGCAAGATTGGCGCGTACGGGATCGGCGAAGACCGCCTTGAGGGTCTTCCTGTGCTTCTCTGTCATGGCGTTTGGCCCCCCGTTCGGAGGTCTCCCGTACGCACCCCATTAGTATCGTCCAATGATACTAAAAGGGCAAGCCCCCGCAAGCCCCCGGGTGGCGGCGCTGAGGCTCGGGCCGATCCCCTCGCGGGCGCCGACGCAGCAGCCCTCGTTCCCAAAACATATGAACATGCTGGCTACGCGGGGATGCCGGTCGTGCCGATCCTGCGGCCCCATGGACCTCCTGGAGGCCGCACGAGCAGCGGCGGATGTTCTCACAGAAAATCTAGGGCGGAGGCCCCCGGCTTTAGCCGGGGGAGGAAGCCCGTGCCTCCGTGTCGAAAATGAACAGTATCCTGTACACGCAACCCGTTTCCTGTTAACCTGGGACCTGGGAGCAACAGCTTTCAAGGCACTCCCGGCTCTTTGCTATGTCGGGATGTATGCGGTTGGGCCCTGGAAAGCGTGGGCCCGTAAAACATCCAACGTCTCTGACCTTCGCGACGCGTCGGGAGACGCCTCGAGAAATCCTTGGGCCTGCAAAGGCCCAAGGGGGGCCGAAAATGGCAGGGATGTCGCGTCGGGCGGCCCATGGCAGGGGATGATGACATGAGGAGTCAGAGCCTCATCGAGTCTGCCTGCAAGCCGTCGCCTTCAGGCGACGGTACCTGACAGGGCGCGTCGTGAAGCTCTACGCACTCGGCCGACGGCCAAGGCGAGCGACCCGCACGGACACGGCACGCACGTGGCCGGCTCAGAGTCTGTCCCATAAGGGGCATCAAGCTGCCACAGGTCCTGGATAGCGGAACTCGGCGTCCACATCCGAGGGTTCAAGGCGATGGAGCATCAACTGGATCATCGCCAGCTTGATGAACGACCCCGACGACAGGACGCTCTTCTCCCGATCCTTGCTCAGCCGACGACACCGGCCCAGCCAGGCGAACGTTCGCTCCACCGTCCACCGGATCGGCAACTTCACCCACCCCCGCGTGCCCTCGGGGCGGCGGACGATCTCCGGGTCCCACTTCGCATGCGCTGCGGCCCATTCGTAGAGCTTGAAGTTGTGATACTTCGAGTCGGCGTACATCCGCACGACCTTGCCCATCGGCTGGCCGTCGAGCCGTGCGAACTACGCCGGGGCCGCCGCTGCATCATCGACGGAGGCGGCCGTCACCAGGACGGCCAAGGGCAACCCCATGCGATCGACGACGATATGACGCTTCCGCCCGGCGACGTTCTTGGCGTCGTCCCGCCCTCGCTGCTCGCCCCCGGAGGTCGTGTCGGTCGACCGGCTGTCGACGCGCGCCGAGGTGCGGGGATGGTACGGCTTCTCCCTTGTACGGACGTTGCGGCGGAGGAGGTCGTGAATCGAGTCGAGGGTGCCGTCGGACCGCCACCGGTCGAAGTAGCGCCAGACGGTGCTCTTGGGTGGCAAGTCGCCGGGCAGGTGGCGCCACTGGCAGCCGGTGCGGAGGATGGAGAAGGTGGCGTCGAGGACATCCCGCATCTCGGTCTTGCGAGGCCGCCCGCCGCCGGGCCCGGGCGGGATGTGCGGCTCGATCCAGTTCCACTGGGCATCGGTGACGTCGCTGGGGTAGTCGTGCGTTCTCATCCCACTTCTACGATGCTCAGCCCCCTAATGTTCCCCTTATGGGACAGACAGTCAGCGAAACGCAACACCGGCTCGGCAACACCGGCTCGGCGGAGAATTTTGTTGTTTCTGGTCTCCCTCCATACACAGAATGAGGGCCCGTTGGGCTGGGCCGCTCCCCTCGGGGTACCAGGCAGTGGCAACCCGTTCACTGATCCCTTTAGAGGAATGCTTCGGATGTGGCAACTCCTGACGCCTTTTCGCAAGCGGGTTGAGGCCAGACACACCCCGGCTTGCCGTCCCCGGTGGTATCGGCCGCACTGCAAGCCCCTTGAAAATCGCTGCCTCCTGTCTGTCTCCCTGACGGACAGCGGACCACCCGTCCCCCTGGTCGGATCGCCAGTCATCTGGACGGCGACGGCCAGCGGCCACGGGACAACACCTATCTACCAGTTCAGCGTCGGACCGACCGGCGGTGTGTCCCACGTGGTTCGTGACTTCAGCCCCAGCAACAGCTTCACATGGAACCCCATGCAGGAGGGTAGCTATGACATCCAGGTGACCGTCAAGGATGGCTTCAGCGCCTCGACCGGCGAGTCGGCGAGCGCGTCCTATACGGCGCAGTCGCGGGTCGTCGGGACCGGCGCGGTGATCAGCCCCACGTCCAACCCCCTGGTCGCCCTGTACAGCGCGCCCCCCTCCGCCGGCAGTACGATGACCGTCGAGTTCAGCCCGCCGGGCCCCAACCCGTCCTGGCTCAGCACCGCCCCGCTGCCCATCGTGCCGGGGGAGAGCACCAACTTCCTCGTAGCCGGCCTGCTGCCCAAGACGACGTACCTCATGAGGCACGTCCTGGACGATGGGACGACCTCCGCCCCCCTGACCTTCACAACCGGGGCCCTGCCGACGAACGTGACGTTCCCCACCTTCACTGTGAAGCAGGTGCCTGCCCCCGGTACTGACCCGACTCAGGACATGGTTTACCACGTCGGGATCGGGGACCCGGCCGGCACCATCAATACCGTGGCGACAGACCTGCAGGGCAACGTCGAATGGTACTATGACTCTGTGGCCAACAACTTCAATAGCTATGGTCCGAGCCTTGTGCCGGGCGGCACGGTGCTCTTGCTGGGCGGCAACCTCACGCTATCCTCGGGGGCGACCATTCTGCGGGAGATCGACCTGGCCGGCGACCCCCTGCGCGAGACGAACACCGATGCCATCAACGCCGAGCTGGCCGCGCTGGGGCAGCACTCGATCAGCACCTTCAGCCACGACGCCCAGCGCCTGCCCAACGGGGACACGGCTGTCCTGGCCTATACTCAGAGGACCATCGACGTCAACGGCACCCCCACCGAGTACACCGGCGACATGGTCATCGTCCTGGACCGGAACTTCCAGGTGGCGTGGGTCTGGGACCCCTTCAAGTGGCTTGACACCAATCGCCTCCCCACGCTGGGCGAGGGCCCGGGCGACTGGCTGCACGCCAACTCCATCGCCTGGTCGCCCGAGGACGGGGACCTGTTGGTCTCCCTGCGCTCCCAGGACTGGGTGATCAAGATCGCTTACGGCAACGGGACCGGCGACGGCCACGTCGTCTGGCGGCTGGGTCAGGGCGGCGATTTCACCATCAATTCCTCGGACCCATCCCCGTGGTTCTCCCACCAGCACGACGTGCGCTATGTCAACGACTCGACGCTGGTGCTCTTCGATGACGGGAACACCCGCCGCGCGACGGACCCGAACGCGGATAGCCGCGGACAGGAACTGGTCCTCAACGAGAAGACGATGCAGGCGACGCTGGTGGTCAATGCCGACCTGGGCAATTACTCCTCGGCCCTGGGGAGCGCGCAGAGGCTCCCCAACGGGGACTTTGACTTCACGTCCGGGGATCTAGGGTCAGGTGGTCAGTCAATCGAGGTGCTCCCCAATGGCACCAAGACGTATGTGCTCCAAATGTCTGGCCTCGAGTATCGCTCCTACTTCATGAGCACCCTCTACGGCCCCCCCCCCAACGTCGACCTCACCTCCGCCTTCAACCGGACGGGGGTCGTGGCCGACGGGGCGCCATTCGGCGGGGGCGGGCTCGACGGCGACGGCTATGCCCTCTCGTCCCGCCTGGTCGGGACGAGCCTGACCGCCGGCGGCGTCACCTTCGACCTCGGCTCCGCCGGGGCCGCCGACGTCGTCAGCGCCGCCGGGCAGGCCATCGCCCTGCCCTCGGGCAACGACGCCGCGCTGAAGCTGCTGGCGACCGGCGTCGACGGCGGCCAGGCGAACCAGACCTTCACCGTGACCTACACCGACGGGACGACGGCGACGTTCACGCAGTCGATCAGCGACTGGGCCATACCGCGGGGGTACGCCGGGGAGTCGACGGCGCTGACGACCGCCTATCGCGACACCTCCGGCGGGACGGAGCAGGCCGGGCGGTTCAATGTCTACGAGTACACGTTCGCGCTCGACCCCACCAAGGCGGTCCGCAGCCTCACCCTACCCATGGACGCCAATGTCGAGGTGCTGGCGATCGACGTGCTGCCATGAGCGCGGGCGGCGAAGAGTTCTCTTCCGGTACCGGCACGCTCATCAGCAACACAGCCTCCGGATCCTAGGGAACAATCGGCCCGGGATCACGAGGATCCCCATGGCGTAGGGGATGGTGCCCCTCCGCCGGTCATGGCCATGATGCACCGGCGGCCCCTCTTTCCTTAGGGGTAGGCCGTCGGTTTTCCTGCGGCCGGAGCGCAGGCCGATTCGAACCCCCCTGCCCTGCCCCGCTCAACGCGAACGGCCCCGGGCGCACCGTCCGGCACGCTCCGGGGCCGCACGCCTTGCCGGACCGGCAGGGGTGGAGTGAAGCTGGGCGGGTCAGGCTGCCGATACCTCTTCCGGGACGCTGGCGGAGTCTTCCGGCCGGGTGGACCTGACCTGCACGACGTACTTGCGGAGATGTTGCCGGATCAGATCGTCGACGATCTGACTCTGCGTCTTGTTCTCCATGGTGCTCGTGACGCCCAGGCGACGCCACGATTCGGGCGAGAGGTGGAGGCCGATCTTCATCGGCTTCTCGTCCGCCGGTCGGCTCGACTTGGCGACTTGGCGACGGCGCGGCTTGGCGACGGCGGGACTCTCCGTCGGAGCGATCATCGGTTTACTCCGGCTGTGACGTAGTCGGGGTGGATCTCCGGGGCTGGCCACGGTGGGACGTGGTCGGCCCCTTTCTCTTTCGACCGCTCGCCCTCCACCCCTCCACTCCCAGGCGACAACTCGACCACGCCACAGCTCGCCCGTATCGCCTGGCGAATCATCGCCGGTCGCGGGGCTTTTGCCGGGCCGGTTGCACGGGACCTCATCCATGGACATCATCGAATCTGTCGTCTACCGCCGCGCCTACGGCCTGGCTTCCGACCTGGCCGAGGCCCGCAGCCATCGCCTCGCCGGCCGGCTGCACGACGCGCCCGGGGCAGGGGGGGATGCCGCCGAGGTCCTCGCGGAGGTCCGCCGCCGGCTGGCCGTCGGGCCCGAGCACGACGGGCTGGTGGCCAAGGCCGTCGAGAATGCGCGGGCGGGTCGGAGGCCGCGGTGGTGATGCTCGTGCCGATCGGCGAACCGGCGCCGGTCCCGACGAGTCTGCCGACGGATCCCCCGGACCGCTGACGCGGGCATACGGAGACGGAGCCAGGTGCCACGCCAAGCCCGGACCGCCGAGGTCGAGAGGCCCACCCGGTCCGGCCCGTTCCGGTCGGCGGCCGCGGCCTGCCCGACGACAAAGGCCATTCCCGCCGAACCGGCCCGGGCCGCTCCACCCCACCCCGACGCATCCGCACTAGCACGGACCCTGGGCCAGGTTACGTGGGCAGTTGACATCGGCTCGCCGAAGGCCAGGGCGTACCACGACACCCGCGGCGCCAGCCGGCGTAACCCAGAATGCCGGAAAGGCCCAAGCCCAGTAGTGTCAGGCTGGCCGGCTCGGGAACGGCGAAGGTCAGCCCTTGCGTGACAAAATTATTACCCTGCCCCACAACCGTCGGAGCCCCCATCGTGTGATCGGCATACGAGAAACTCACATGAAACATCGTTCCTACAGGCCAGTTCGGAAAGCTGTGTGTATACGTCGTTCCAAACGGTATGCCACTGCCGCCGTAGTAGGTGACACCAAGAGAGTTGCTGGTGAGCGATGTCTTTGGGAACGGTGCACCTCCGGTGCCTCCCCCTATTACTAGTAGACTTTATTGGAATTAGGTCGTCTTTGGAGTAGGCTATCCCTTTTCGCCTGCTTCGGGGAACTCTGGTATGCTGAACTTCGAGAAGCTCCGCCTTCGACCCCGAGTCTTCCAGCAGTTGACCGGCCTGACGGTGGCCGCCTTCGAGACCCTGCTGGCGGACTTCGAACGGGCCTACGACGACCATCTCCAGCAGCGAGACCGACAGCGGGCCACACCACGCCAACGCCGCCCCGGCGGGGGAGCCAAAGGCGCCTTACCCACTCTGGCCGACAAACTCGTCTTCCTCCTGTTCTATTTCCGGCAGTACCCGACCCAGGAGACCTTGGCCTTCCTCTTCGGCTTGAGTCAAGGACAAGCCTGCCAGTGGATTCATCGTCTGACCCCGATCGTCAACCGAGCCCTGGGCTCTGAGTTGCACCTGCCGGCCCGCCAACCGGCCCCGCTCCAGGAGGTGCTGGCGACCTGCCCGGGCCTGGAATTCCTCATTGATGGCACCGAGCGGCCCATCCGTCGCCCAAAGGACCCCCAGCGGCGTCGGGACGACTACAGCGGCAAGAAGAAGCGGCACACCCAGAAGAACATCGTGATCACCGACAAGCCCAGTGGCAAGGTCGTCGGCCTGGGGCCGACCCACGCCGGCAGTCGCCATGACAAAGCGTGTGCCGATGACGATGGCTACGTCTTCCCGGAGGGAAGCACGCTGTACAAGGACAGTGGCTTTCAGGGGTACGAACCCGACGGCGTGCGGACCTATCAGCCCAAGAAGAAGCCTCGGGGCAAGGAGTTGACGCCCGACGAGAAGGAGTCCAATCGGCTCATCTCTCGGATTCGGGTGAAGGTGGAACACAGTATCGGTGGCATCAAGGTCTTCCGCATCGTCCAGGACACGTTCCGCAACATCAAAGAGGGGTTCGTGGATCTGGTGATGGAGACGGCCTGCGGGTTGTTCAACCTTCGCTTGGCGTCTCGAAGCCTGACGTAAGAACCAGGTGCCAGCCGAAGAACGCCGATTTCCTGAATGCCGTTATTGCCAATAAAATCTAGTGGGGGAGGTAGTGGGGGAGTGGTCACGAGAACAACAAGAAAATCGGTCGCTTTCATGCTTGATGGATTCTCAAACTCGAATTCCTTTCCCACAGAATTGACTGTGATCGAAGTAATCGGCGAGTCGGAGGGAATGGCGTCCGTCCCATTAACAGAAGTGATCAACCCCGCCTCGGCAGCTCCTGGTACCAGGCCGAATATCAAGAGAACCGCAGCCAGGACCAGAGTATTGGAAGACAAGAAACGTGCGGCCTTTCCGCCGAAATTACTCGTTTTCATTAGCATATTTCCCCCGTGTATCAATTCCAGGCCGACATCTCACTCCATGGGTGGTTATCTTATAGCGTCTATGCGTCCTCGCAACCAAAAAAAGCTTTTTTTTCCCATTTTGATTCGGGTGTAACTCTTCGGCGACACTTTCAATGCCCCTATCGTCCCTGGACCCGCTAGCATGACGCTGTTCAGTCTTGGCATCGTCGGTCATTTTCCGTTGCAACCATCTGCTCGTTGCCAGCTTTGCCGGCTAGGCCAACACCCTCGCTCCGGTCTACAAGGCCCACCCGACCGACCATCGCGCCCCCGCGAGGACTGCCTGCCTCTTGGCGGTCCTTCGTTCGGTCATCGCATGTCGAGGCCGGAAAGGCCGAGGCTCGATCGCACCGCCTCGCCGCTCGTCGGCCATGCCGCCGAGGTCCTCGCGCAGGTCCGCCGCCGGCTGGCCGTCGGGCCCGAGCAGGACGGGCTGGTGGCCGAGGCCGTCGCGGATGCGCGGGCGGGTCGAAGGCCGCGGTGGTGATGCCCGTGCCGATCGGCGAACCGGCGCCGGTCCCGGCGAGTGTGCCTGGCAATTTGGCCTTGCGAGAGCAGGCGGACAAGAACCCATGGCCTCCGGGGTTCATCCCTTCAGGAATGCATCCTCTGCCAGGAAAGACCCAGTCGTCTTATTCCGTCCGAAACGTCGGG
>JAFANO010000519.1 GCA_019232645.1 Planctomycetaceae bacterium
TGGTTCAGCGCATCCTGATTGTCACCCCGGCCAACCTGATGTTCCAGTGGCAACGTGAAATGAAGCACAAGTTTCGCGAGAACTTCGAGATTGCGGATCGCCGCGACTTCCAGGAACGTCCTTTATCATTCGCTATCCGACCGCACCCGATGGTAGGGAAATCTTCCGAATCAACGACACCGGGTAGCACCACAGGGAACCGTGGTCATGTGGGGACCGGCTGTGGGGCCTGAAGTCGCTTGGGCGGTCGCCCTCGACGCTTCGGAGCGACCCAGGGCGGCAAGGGAATCGGGGCGCTCAACAGCTCGCGCATCGACCACTGATGGTCCGTCAGCCCAGCCGCCATCGCCGGGGTCCGAGCGCGCCACTTGAGGCGCTCTCCCGGCGGGGCGGCGACCCGGAGGCTGTCATGATTCCAGCAGAAGTTGTAGGCACAGCCCACCAGGTACATCCACCCGGTCAAGACCCCTTCGCCGCGGACGATCGCCCGGCCGCGACGCACCAACGGGCACAGCGCCGCGCGGAAGGTCGCGTTCAGCCGTTCGATGTACGACGTGTTGATCCCCGTCCCCGTGCCGGTCGCCGCCAGCGCCGCGGCGATCGCCGGGGCCGTCCCCAGCACGACCCGCCGCGTGACGGCGACGAGACGCCGGCCCGCGTGGTGCTTGATCACCTGGCCCAGGAGCAGCCCGGGGATGGCTGCCAGCCGCGGCCGCCCCGGCTTGCCGGTCCGCACCGGGTCACGGACGACCCGGATGAAGGCGGTCACATAGCTCGCCAGGCCGTCGACGCAGACCAAGAACGCCAGGCCCTTGGCCGCGCGCCGCACCATCTGTACGACCGTGGTGATCGACCTCAAGTCGCGGCGGGCGCTGACCACTCCGCCCAGCCGGAGCCGCGACGGGACGGCCATCGCCATCGCCATCCCGAACCGCCGGGCGACCGCCTTGACGGACAACTCGTCGGCCTGGACATGATCCAGCTCGACCTGTCCGCTCAGGACAGGATGCGCATGGAAGGGCTGGGCGTGGCGGCCCGCCCGGTCCCGCCAGGCGGCGATGGTCCGCTCGTCGAGCCCGAAGGCGGCGACGAGCGCTTGCAGTGGACAGCCGTGGCAGAGCCAAGTCAGCACGACGATCACCAACTCGGTCGGTTTCTTGAGGCGGTAGAACGGGGTGCCCTGCGTGGCGGCGAAGGTTCGGCCACAGGTGGTGCAGCGAGAGCGTCGCTCCGTGCGGCTGTGGACGCGGATGTTGCCGCGTCCGCGTTGCCCCCGTGCGGGGCAGTCGGGGTTGTGGCAGAATTGAGCCTGCGGGTCCATCGGCGATCCCTCGGGGGCAGGGTTTGGCGACCATGCCCGCAGGGATGCCGGGTGGACCTGCGTTTTTCAAGGGGTTACCTCCTCATCACGGATTAATGGGGTGCTACCATCCTGCGGACCTCCTGGAAAAATAACAGCTTACGAGATTTTCAGGTCGCCGGATAGCCTCTAAGATTCTGGCAGCAGAAGCCCCCCTGCCCAGTGTTCAATAGTTCCGAGACACGACCAGAAGTCCCGCGATGCTGAAACCGAGACCAAGCAAGCCATTTGGAACGATTGTGATGCTGGGCCCCTGGGAGCCTCCCTTCCTGGCGTTCAGCCGGAGCTGCGCGGCCCGGGGGTTCGCAGTCCACCTCCTGGATGTCGGTCGCCAGCCCCATCCCTGGAAGCGGTACTCCTCCTGCCTGGCCGGAGGCGGCCGGTTAGCCGCGTCAAAGATTGGAACGCCGGAAGGGGTCGCCGCCGTCCACGACTTTGTGCGGTCTGTGGGGGCCGACGTACTCATCGGTTATTCGGATTCCGAGCAGTTCTGGCTGGCGAGGAATCGCTCGGTATTCGAGCCCGCGTGCAAGGTCATGGTCCCCCCGGTTGGATCTCTGGAGCTCCTGGCATCGAAGCAGAATCAGATCAACTTGGCATCACGAGTTGGATTCGATGTACTGCCGACCTGGTATCTCTGGGCTCCCGAAGATTATCGGAAGATCCCGCAGTGCCATTATCCCGTGGCTTTGCGCCCCGACCAGCCCACGGCGGTGAAAC
>JAFANO010000617.1 GCA_019232645.1 Planctomycetaceae bacterium
CTGGCCCTGCAACTGGCCGGGCGCAAGCACGCCGCGACGTTCGTCGGGCAGTGGGTGCCCACCATCCTGCTCCTGGGCTTGTACAACAAGCTCGTAAAGCTGGAAGGGTCCGAATAAGCCTGATCGGGCCATACCGGGGAGGAGCCCGGTTCTTCCATCAGACCGGGTTCCCGCACCGAACGTCCCCGAGCGACCCCAGGGAGGGGGGCATCTCCAACCCGTATCGTTCATCCCCATCTCCGAGGCGCGACTCACCGGCACGCGATTTCCCCTTGACCCCCTCGCTTGAGCCGTCACTTAAACACGAGGTTTCTATAAACGACGATGGTTTTCGCGGGCGGAGGAGCTCCAAGGGATTCCGATTTGGGAGTGCACGCATCCAACGACCGAGGGGTCGCGGTTGAGTCAGTGGCATTGGCAAATTTGTCATTGACATTCACATTTCTTAGCTTGCCTTTCGGCTCCAATCCTGTTCGAGAGCAAGAGATTTACGGCCGACCACGAACCTATCGAAGCATGCGAAAAGCACGCGCGCAAGGGTTCAGGGCCGGGGTGAGGAGGCCTCAGGTGAGGCCCGCGATCGCCGGCCGTAACGTCTACTGGCCCAGGATCTCCAGGGTCCGCTTGACGAACGCCGAGGCGGTGGCGAGGCTCTCGGCGGGGGGCACCTTGAGGCTCTGGGCGCGCTCGAAGGCGTGGAGGTGGGCGACGTCGAGCTGACCCGGCCGGACGTAGAGGTTCTCGCAGGCAAGCATCAGGCAGCGCAGGCCCGCCTCGCGATAGCCCTTGTGATAGACCAGTGCCCGGAGGCAGGAGAACATCGCCTCGTAGCTCAGGAAGCTGACGTCGGCCGGGTCGCCCTGCCCCGTGGCCTGGATGTTGGCCGCGGCCTCGAGCCGGTCGGCCGCCTTGGCCAGCAGGCCGGGGATCTGCGCCGGGGCCGCGTCGTCCTTGAACAGGTAGGGGCTGTCGAGGCACTTTTCCAGGGTGTTGATGATGGCCATGGCCGCGCGGTCTCTCTCGCGAAAGGTGGGGGCTCGGGAGCCCGATCGCGACGTCGGTCGAGGTCGAGCCGGATTCGTCGCCTCAAGAGTTCGGGGCCGGGACGGGCGCCGGCGAGGGGTGACTCGACGGTCCCTCCCTTGACGGCTCGGCGGCAGGTCCGGGCTTCGGTGTGCCGGGCGCGATCTCGCGGTCGGGCTCGCCCTTCGAGGCGGGCTGGCCTTCGGCCAAGGTCCGGCCGCTCTCCTCGATCATCGGCACCGCGGCCGCCTTCATCAGGTTCAGCAGCGGGGTGGGGTAGAGCCCGAAGCCGATGACGACCGCCGTCGCCAGCACGATCGGGACCGCCAGCGACGACCCGGCGGGCGCGAGCACCGCGCGGCCCGGGTGGCGGAGGAACATCGCCTTGAGCACGCGCACGTAGTAGAACGCCGAGACCACGCTGTTGATCAGGCCCAGCCCGACCAGCCACATCAGGGTGAGTCGGCTGGAGTGGGCCTGGCTCTCATCGAGCGCCTCCATGAACATATAGAGCTTGCCGAAGAACCCTGCCAGCGGGGGCATGCCGATCAGCGAGAGCATCAGCAGCAGGATGCAGGTCGCCAGGCCGGGATAGCGGAAGCCCAGGCCGTTCAGGTCATCGATGTCGTCCGATCCCTTGTCGCGCGCCAGCCAGGCCGCGACCGCGAACGCCCCGATGTTGCTGAAGGCATAGACGACCAGGTAGAACAGGACCGACCCGGCCGCCTCCTGCCGCCGCGTCGAGACGCCCGCCGCCATGACGCCCACCAGCATGTACCCGGAGTGCGCGATCGACGAGTAAGCCAGCATCCGCTTCAGGTTCCGCTGCGCCAGCGCGGCGAAGTTGCCGTAGGTCATCGACGCGGCCGAGAGCACGACCACCACGCCGATCCAGCCGGGGTTCATCACGTGGTTGGTCGGGCTCGCCCACGGGCCGAGGGCGTGGAGCAGGACCTTCATCAGGGCCACGAAGCTGGCGATCTTCGACCCGGTCGCGATCCAGGCGGTGACGGGGGCGGGCGCACCCTCGTACGCATCGGGCGCCCACTGGTGGAACGGCACGACCGCCACCTTGAACCCGAACCCGACCAGCATCAACAAGACCGCCGTCACACCCGCCAGGTTGCCCGTCAGGCCGCTGTTGTCGCCCAGGACCGGCCGGAGCGCGTGCCAGATCGCATCGAACCGCGTGCTCCCGGTCAAGCCGTAGAGCAGGCTCAGGCCGAAGAGGAACAGCGCCGACGAGACCGAGCCATACACGAAATACTTCAGCCCCGCCTCCGGGGACCGCCGCCGATTCTTCTCGAACGCGGTGCAGAGATAGAGGCAGATGGTCATCGTCTCCAGCGTCAGGAAGAGCGTTAGCAGTTCCTCGGAGGCGGTCAGGAGCATCATCCCGACGGTCGACCAGAACATCAGCGCGAAGTATTCGCCCCAGTTCTCGGTGAACGACCAGGCCATCGACATCCAGACCACCAGCGCCAGCAGCAGTGTCAGCAGCAGGTTGTACGTCTCGGTGAGCACGTCGCCCGAGATCGCGTCGAAGAATAGGACCGGGTCGGGGTTCTCGGCGTAGTTGTACCCGGCGAAGTTTAACCACTCCCACGCCCCGGTGTCGTCGAACCGGACCAAGAGTGGGGCGACCGCCGCGACGGTGGCGACCAGCGTCCCGAGCAGCGAGAGCCGGCCGAGGACCTGCCGGCGTCGCGGGATGGTCTGGCCCCGGAGCAGGCCGAGGTCGACCATCAGGACGATCAGCCCCCAGAGCGCGAGCACCATCTCGGGGACGAGGACGTAGAAGTCGCGGAAGTTGAGCGTCGCGGCGGCGTTGGCAGGCATCGGCTCGGGCCCTTAGGGCGTTCTTGGGAGTCCCACGGGTTCCAGGGTCTTCGAGCACCCGGTCTGCTGATGGGATATCGGAGGTTTCGGATTCGAGATTGCGGATTCGTGATTCCGGATTCAAATCTCTTATTCCACATCTCTCATTTGAAATTTGATATTGAGAATCTCGAATCCGCAATCTCGAATCCGGTTCGTGATTCCGGATTCAAGTATTTTATTCGATATTTCTCATTTGAAAATTTGATATTAATAATCTCGAATCCGCAATCTCGAATCCGCAATCTTCGGTTCGAGATCCAGACAGAGTGCACAAAATCTCCGGGATGCATCTCCGTGGTCGAGGGCAAAGGCACGGCTGGGCCGTCCTCGACCTCCGGCGGATCGGGTACGTCCCTCAACCGGACATGCTGTCGAAGCGATCCACGTCGGCGGCGTGCCAGCGGCGGTAGCAGAGCAGGATCAGACCGATGCCGACGGCCACCTCGGCCGCGGCGATCGTGATGACGAAGATCGCTACCATCACGCCGGTCAGAGGACCCTCGCCTTGGGGCGGCGTGCCATATCGCCAGAAGGCGACCAGGTTGATGTTGGCGGCGTTGAGCATGATCTCGATGGCCATCAGCACGGCGACGGCGTTGCGCCTCAGGAGCACGCCCATCAGGCCGATCGAGAAGGAGGCCGCGGCGAAGTAGAGGAACCAGTTCAGCGGGATGTCGTGGCTCATCGCGGGTGCGTCAGCTCCTCGAAGGGGTGGTCAGCGCCTCGGGGCTCGTCGAGCCGCGTACCTCCCGGCCATTGCCTACGCCCGAGGGCTCGGTGGCGCCGGAGGCCCGGGTGGCCATCCCGCCGCGACGGGGCGTCTCCTCGTCCCCCTCGCGGAAGGCCAGCGCGATCGCCCCGACCAGCGCCGCCGTCAGCAGCAGGCCGGCGACCTCGAACGGCAGGACGAAGCGGGTCATCATCTCGTCGCCGACCGTCTTGCCCATGGCGTTGATCGCCCCGGCCCGGGGCGGGGGCTCCCTGCCCGCCTCCGCGACGATCGACGGTCGTGTGCGCGTCGCCGACCAGGCCGCCCGGTCCTGGAGGCCGACGTGGTTGTTGATCCCGAAGGCGATCACGAGGAACAGGCCCAGCCCCGCCACCAGCGCGGGGAGGGTCGAGCCGGAGGCGGGGGTGGTCGTGTCGTCCCCCTGGACGTTCCGGGTTAGCATGATCCCGAACAGCATCAGGATCGCCACCGCCCCGATGTAGATGAGCACCTGGACCGCCGCCAGGAACTCCGCCTCGAGCATCACGAACTGGCAGGCGACGATGAAGAAGAACGCCACGAGATAGAGCGCCGCGTGGACCAGGTTCCGCGCCAGGATCGTCCCCACGGCCGCGAGCAGGCCCAGCGCCGAGATGGCCAGGAACAGCGTTTGACTCACGAGGTGCGTCTCCGACCCTTGGGGGACTCCGAATTGTTCAAGGAGAGCGTCGTCGAGGGGCCTCGGTGACCATCAGATGGCCCGGGAGACGGGTGCACGACCTTGTCCGTTCACCGCGCCGCCACCGGGACGGGTGCCGCACACCGAGCCGGGGCCGTCGTCCCGACCTCCTCACCGAACTCCCGGCGATTGATCGCCTGCACCCCCAAGAACGACGGGAAGAGGATGAGCAGCGTGATGAGCGTGCTGATCAGCCAGTTCAGCGGCAGCGGGCCCAATCGCAGCGGCGTGCCGAACAGGACGAACGGCCGGGACGATCGGATGTAGCACTCATACCAGACCGCGGCGGCCAGGATGTTGACCAGGCTCATCGGCACCATGTACTTCCAGGCGAAGTTCATCAGCCGGTCCACCCGCATCCGGGGGAGCGTCGCCCGGACCCAGAACATCACGAAGACCATCAGGCCGACCTTGAGGAAGAAGGTCGGCACCAGGATCGCGTTGACCAGCACGTACGAGGTCGTCGTCGTCCCCAGCAAGTTGATCGGGAAGTCGCTGAGTGGGATCGGCGTCCCGCCTCCGAGGAACAGCGCCGTCGCCAGACAGCTCACCCCGAAGACGCTGAGGTACTCGGCCAGGAAGAACAGGCCGAACCGCATCGACGAGAACTCGGTGTGGAAGCCGGCGATGATCTCCGACTCGGCCTCGGGCAGGTCGAACGGCGTCCGGTTGACCTCGGCCAAGCTCGCGATCAGCAGGATGACGAACGCCAGGGCACCGGGGGGCGAGAAGAGGAACCAGCCGTAGTCGAGCTGCTTGTTGAAGATCGTCACCAGGCTCAGGCTCCCCGACCAGAGGACGATCGGCACGGTCGAGAGCACCTGGGGGATCTCG
>JAFANO010000328.1 GCA_019232645.1 Planctomycetaceae bacterium
TGGCCCGCGATCGTGATGCTCCGCGCCCCGCAGAGGATGTTGCCGGGGTTGAAGGTCGTCTCGCGGGCGACGAAGTTGTTCAACGGGTTGCCGTCGATCGTGGTGCCGACCGGGATGGTGATCAGCCCCTCCTCGGTGTCGGCGACGTAGATGTAGGCGTACATCAGGTCGACCTTCTGCTCGCGGTTCTCGTCGCGGTGGGTGCGGGTCGGGTCGGGGGCGGGGGTCGCCGGCGAGGCGACGGCCACGGCGTGCTTGGTCCGGACGTAGAACTGCTGACCCATCGGCGAGACCGGCGCGGTGACGATCCGTTCGGAGAAGCCCTTGTTGTCGATGAAGGCGATGTCGAAGATCCGCACGCCGTTCTCGCCGCAGGCGGCGTAGAGGAACTCGCCGCGCGCCTGGACGTCGAGGACCTCGGGCTTGCGATACATCCGCGCGAGGTTCTCGATGATGTCGCGGCCGGGGTGCTCGTAGATAATATTGAGCCGTCGGCCGCGCTCGAGGTGCTTGCGGTAGAAGTCGGGGAAGGCCAGGCTGTGGAGCGTGCTGCCGATGACCGCCTGCGGCTCGTCACGCTCGGTGACGATGACCGAGAAAAACCCCTCCCAGCCCGCGGCCAACCAGCAGTACCGGCCCATGAAGTTCGTGTAGTTGGTGCCCTGCATCAGGAGCTGCGCCAGGATCGCGTTGTTGTCGTCGTTGCGCGAGAGGTGGCAGTCGGTGCACTGCTTGGTGTCGTTGCGGCCCGGCAGGTAGGCCTCGCTCGAGATCGGCCGCCCCTTGTCGGCGCCGTCCGTGTAGAGCGTCGGGCCGCCCCTGACCGTGTGCGGGACGTTGGTGCTGAAGGCGATGCCGCTCATGCCCTCGGCCGAGATCGTCTGCTGCTGGACGTAGATCGACTCGCGGTTCGCGTTGTACGAGCCGACGTGGACGGCGCACGACGACCGGGCGGGATTGATCCGGTTGCCCGTGACGTCGCCGTCGCGGGCGAGCATGAACACGTCGTCGCGCAGGGTCTGGAAGTTATAGGAGACGTAGTTGCGCGAGACGTCGCCCTCGTTGTGCAGGGCGGGCATCTTCTTGTTGGCCCGCTGGGGCAGGTGGCAGCCGAAGCAGCTCGGGTTCCACGACGAGTGGCAGGCGATGCACGTCATGTCCTGGTTCGCGTGGGCGCAGGCGCCCTCGTGGCCGCCGGGGATGTCGCCCCAGACCATGTACCCGTCGGGGCCGAAGCGGACCGTCTTGGCGAGGTGCGACTTCTCGTTGTAGTGCTCGCTCCGGGGGTCGATCGTGTCGGCCGTCTGGACGACTTCCCACCGCAGGTCCGGCTCGACCATCGAGTTCTGGTAGAGCTTGCCGTCGATGTACTCGAACCGGCGCTTGCCCGAGGGGTTGACCAGCGTTGCGAGGTTGCGGCCGGCGCCGTCCTTGCCCGAGGTGTACGAGGCCGGGCCCGAGGTCAGGAGGTTCGCCTTCTTGCCGGCCGTGCCGTGGCAGTCGATGCACTGGATCTCGATCGCCGCGCGGACCTCCTGCTGGAGCCTCGTGTTGCCGTGGACGTCCTGGACGAAGTGGCAATCGATGCAGTGCATCCCCTTCTCGAGGTGGATGTCGAGCATGTGGACGGGCAGGCCGTCACGGTTGGGCGGCGGGATCGGGGCGGTGCTCGTCGCCTTGTCGGGGACGCGATACTGCTCCTTGATCTTGTTGGGCATGTCGATCGCCGCCATGAGCTGCTCGGTCGACGACGGGGGGAGCAGGCGGCCTTCATGATCGACGGGGTTGCCGTGTCGGTCCTTCTTGAAGACCGCGCGGAAGATCCAGCCGTGGCCGTGGAAGTCGGCGAACTGGGTGTGCCGCGCCATCGGGTTCATGTCGGCGACCTGCTCGAGGAACCTCGGGTCGGACCAGAGCCCCTGCGCCGCGGCCTCGTCGGGGTTGGACAGCTGCGCCTGGGTGAACTCCTCGGCCGTCGGGTGGCGCTGCTGCTTGGGATACATCAGCTCGCCGTCGGTCTCCTCGTCCCACCACATGTAGCCGGTGTAGCTGTTCATGACGTTGGTGCCGGGGTGGACGTGGCAGACGATGCACTGGCTGGTCGGGATCCCGTTGAAGAAGCGGTGCTCGATCGGGTGTCCGCGCTCGTCCTTGGGGATGGTCGGGTCGGGGTTGAAGCTCAGCCCCAGGTGCCCGGCGCCGGCGAACGGGCCGGAGTTGACCGGGTTGCGGTCGTTGGCGTAGACGACGTGGCAGGCGGTGCAGCCGCTGGAGCGGTAGTCACCCGGGTGGTCGTTGGTCCCGAGGAAGTTGAGGGTCGGGTCGAGGAGCCGGGTCTTGGTCAGGCTGACGAGCACGGGGTCGGTCCGGTTCTGGGTCCCCAGGCCTCGGACGCTGAGCTTGGCCCCGGGCCGGCCCGGCGTCTCGAACGGGTTGGGGATGCCGATCTCGGAGGGGAGCCGGCCGCCGCGCTCGAAGATCCGGAGGACGTTGCCCGGCTGGCTCGCCTCGAAGTGGGGCAAGGGGTCGAGGGAGGGCACGACCCCCTTGACCTTGATCTCCCAATCGTTCGGCGGGGGCACGGTCTGGAGCCGCTGCGGGGTGCCGTGCATGCTATAGCTCTCGCCGAAGTGGGACTGCTTCAGCGGGTACGAGCCGTTGTTATAGAGCGCCGCCCCCCAGAGCATGGTCCCGTGGGTCATCATGCTCATGCGGTTCTGGAGCACCTCGTTGGGGTGGCAGTTGACCGTCCCGCAGCTCAGGTGGGCGATCCGGAAGTCGCCCGGGTTGACGAATCGGATGAACTCGGGCGACTCGTGGTTCATCGCCGTGTAGCTCCGGACCGGGTTGGCCGACGTCGCCCAGACCTCGGGTAGCCGGGGCCAGACGTGGGCGGTCCGCTTGTCATCGGACGTCGGGTCGCCGCCGTGGCAATCGACGCACCCGAGTCGGACCGTCTCCTTGTCGTGCGGGTCGTGCGACCCCCGGTGGCACTGGATGCAACCGAAGCTCTTCTGCGCCACCATCTCGGGCGTCTGCTTCGACAGGTCGACCTGGGCGAGCTCGGGCGGGACGGGGAAGGCGACGCCGTCCGGGCCGGGCATGGGCGGGGGCGGCGGGGCCACCTGCCCCGAGACCTTCTCGGGGGGGACGCCGAACGGCATCACGATCACGCCCCCGAGCAGCGAGGCTACCAGGAGCAGAACGGGGATCGCGGAAATGCGTCGCGCGCGCTCGGGACGTGCCATGAAACCGCCAACCTCCATGTCCTCGGTGAAGACCGATCACGGCCCGGAGGATCCGGGTCCGGGGCATGCGCGGGAAGATAGCTGCCTTGCCCATCCGGGTCAAGGCCGATCGAGACGTTTGAATGCCAGTGAGAGGCGATGGGCCCAGCGAACCCCCGGGGGCTCGCGCGCGCTCGGGCGCAGGGCATGCCCGACGGTCATGACGCCGGGCCGGCCAGTCCTTCGACGACGCGGCCCTTCCGTGGTGGTTCGAGCATCGCGCGGGAGGGGCCGGGGTGGTGGCTCAAGGCCCGAGGCCCTCACGTCGCGCGGGGGCGGGCCTCGAGGTCAAAAGGCCAGGTTGAAGAAGAAGAACATGCCGATGAACACCGAGTTCGTCCGGTCGCTGTAGTTGTTGTAGAGATCGCGGAAGCCCTGGCCGGGGATCAGCCCCGAGAGACCGTAGATGAAGCTGACGTTCTCGGAGACCAGCGGCCGGTAGTCCAAGCCGATGCTCAGGTCGGTGCCGATGAACCGATCGAGGTGGCCGTTGAAGAGGAAGTGCTCCAGGACGTTCGTCGCGTCGAACCAGAGGAGGTTGGCGTTGGTCAGCACCTTCAGCTTCGGCGTGATGTCGAAGTCGGCGCCGACGCTGGGCAGGAGCAAGCCCGGGTTGACGAAGTTGGCCTGGCCCTGGATCTTGCTCGAACGCAGGTCGGGCACGAGGCTGAGGCGCTGGACCAGGTTGACGCCGAACAGCGGGATCTGCTGGCGGTTCCAGTAGCTGAACGGGCCGCCCGCGAAGTTCGGGCCGTCGAGGATGGTATCGAACCCGGTCGCGTGGCTGTTTTGGATGTTCTTGTCGCCGGAGGAATAGAAGAACGAGCTCCGGAACCGGACCCAGTCGCGGTCGTACGACCCCTCGATCGCGAACATCTGCGCGTTGATCGTCTGCGGCTGGTTAGCCATGGGATTGAGGCTGTCGCGGCCCAGGGCCCAGTAGAGCTGGTGCGTCAGGTTGAACCGGCCGACGTGGCCGTCGCCGGCCCAGCCGAGGTAGACGGCGTCGACGTGGTGCGGCCGGAAGACACCAACCGGGTCGGGACGGACCAGGAACCGGTTCTTGTCGAACTTGAAGGACGGCTCGTCGTCGTCGACCGCCACGCTGATCTGCGCCGTGTAGCCGGGGATGATGAAGTCCTGGCGGTAGTAGTTGGCGAAGACCAGGTTCTGACGGCGGTCGTTGAACGTGTTCAAGAAGCTGTTCGTGTCCTTCTCCCACTGGCGGAAGTAGGCGATGTTCCACTGGTCGCGGTTGGCGTTGCGGGTGCCGAAGAGCCGGATCGCGCGGTTGATGTCGAAGAAGAGGAAGCCGCGGAAGTCGTTGTTGAAGAGCTGGTTGCCGATCCGGACCGAGGTGAAGTCGTAGTCGGTGCTGGCGTCGAACAGCTTGGTCTCGACGAAGGCCTCCTGCAATGCCCAGAACTCGCGGGTACGCGTCGTCCCCTGGAGCACGTTGGGGCTGACGATCCCGAGCTCATTGACCGACAGGTTGTTGAAGTTGAACGTCGGGGCGAGCCGGATCTTCCAGTCGGCCGGCTTGAACGCGGCGTCGCCGTGGGTGAAGTCGAACGCCAGCACGAAGTAGTTGGTGGTGAAATACTGGTTGGGCCGGCCGAAGAAGTTGAACTCGAACGGCCGCGCGGTGCTCTCGAACGGCGTGGTCGCCGTCGGGATCTGGCGGAACTCCTGGAACGACAAGGCCAGCGCCGTGACGTCCATGAAGAGGTGCTGCCCGGCGATCGGGAAGTCGCCCTTGAGGACGTTCTGGTTGAACGGGTCGAGGATGCGGCCCGGTTGGTAGAGGTAGTCGCTGCCGACCGGGTGGCCGTTGCCGTACCGGTCATACTCGGGGTAGCCGATGCGCCAGCGGTCCTCGACGGGGACGAAGTGGGCGTCGGACTGCCCCTCGCGCAGCAGGATGCTCGACATCCCGGTGTAGCCGGTGGGCGGTTCCACCCTGGTCCGGAAAGGGATCGGGAAGATCGGCTCCGGCTCCGGCGCCTCCGGCGCGGGGAAGGTGGCGTCGGGCGGCCGGAGCAGGGCTGGGACGGCGGGCGGGCCGGGCGTCGGCCCTCGTCGCGTCGGGCGGTCCCGGGGCGATCGACGGCCCCGCGCCCGGGATCGCGGTCGATGGCGGGCTGTCCGAGACCGGGGCGGGCGGGGTGTCCGGCCTCATCGCGGGCGGAGGAGCACCTGGCGACGCCGAGCCGGGAGACGTCCCCGGAATCGGGGGCTGTGGGAGGGAATTCGAGGGCTCGGCCCCGGCGCACCAGCTGGCCAGGGCGAGTGCCACGAGCCAGGCCCGGGTCCCGGGTCTTACCAGGTCCGTCTGGAACATTGCGACGTGCTCCACCGATCTACGGACATATTGAAATAAGAACACGCCGTCCGGATCGCACCGGCCCGGCACAGCTTCCTCGCGGGGTACGCGACCGGGGC
>JAFANO010000768.1 GCA_019232645.1 Planctomycetaceae bacterium
ACCCGGATCGCTGCGGGCAGCGCGGCGAGGTGGGCGTAGGGGGTGTGGGCCCACGAGTGCTCGAGGTTGGTCACCTCATGGACGATCAGGTCGGCGGGGGCGAGCCAGTCGATGAGCGTCGGGTCGAAGGCCGAGTCGGCGCTGAAGGCCAGCGTCCGGCCGCCGGCGCGGATCCGGAAGGCGGTCGTGGGGATGGGGTGGATCGTCGGCCGACACTCGATCGCGAACGGGCCGAACGCGACGGCGTGCGCCGCGCTCAGGGGGATGACGTCGAAGAAGTCCTCGGGCCGCCTGCGGGTCAGCGACGCGTCCGGCCGCTCGCGGGCCTCTTCCATCCCGGCGGCGAGCAGGCCGCTCCAGAGCCGGGCCGAGACCTCGGGATGGGCCAGGATCTGGGCGCGGCGGTGGAGCGCGAAGTGCGTGAAATAGATGTAATCTTCCAGGCCCGAGCAGTGGTCGGCGTGCAGGTGGCTCAGCGCGACGCCGCTGATCCGGTCGAGGTCGAGGGGCCGGCCCGCCGCGACCGACCCCTCGCGGAGCATCTTGCGGACCGGGTGCGGGCAGTCGATCAGCAGCCAGGTGTCGTCCACCTCGAGCGCCAGGCAGGTGGTGTAATGCAGGGCGCTGAAGGCTGCTCCCACGCCCAGGGGGATCAGGCGAACGTCACTCATCGCGGGCCGCGCCCTTCACGTCGAGGTTGACCACGAGACCATCATTTCGATCTTACCACGTGCCGGCCCGGCGCCGAAGGCCGGGCTTCGGGGGCATAGGTCAGGCCCCCCTGGGGGAAGATCCGGACCCGGGGCGCGGGGGTGTCGCCCAGGGCGTCGGCCGCGGCCCGCCAGAGCCGGCGCCGGTCGTCGAAGAGGCGGATCGGCCCGAGCCGGGGGCCGAGCCGCTGGCGGAGCGGCGGGGCGTAGACCAGGACCGTCCGGTCCACGACCAGCTCGCGCGCCCAGCGGAGCAGGAACGCGCCGGGGTTGGAGACGACTGAGGCCGCCCGGGCGGCCAGCGCCAGGGCCCGTCGGATCGCCCAGCCCCCCGGCGCGCCGGCCGCCGCGATCGCCCGCAGCGCGGGCATCGGGAACGAGCGGTCGAACTCCGCCGGGTCGGTCCAGAAGAAGCCGACCAGGACGCCGCCGGGCCGGCACGCCGCGCGATGCTGGAGCAGGACCTTGAAGCTCTGCATCGGGTCGCCCGGCCAGGGGTGGTTGCCCGCGGCGATCAGGTCGGCCGCCGGGGCCTCGGGCGCCTGGAACCGCCGCCGCGCCTCGGCCGCCAGCCCGTCCTGGACCGCGTCCGGGTGCCCGGCTCGCACCCGGAGCACCTGCCCCGGCGCGCCGATCAGGTGGCTAATCGACAGGCACGGCCCCAGCAACCCGGCCGCCGACCGGATCGCCCGCCGCATCGGGTTGGCCGCCGCGTCGTCGCCGAGCAGCCGGCTGGCGTCGCCCGACAGCCCCATCCGGTGCAGCGCCCCGAGCGTCGAGCGATGGCTCGTCCCCGGGAAGATCAGCTTGTACCCGCCCCCGAACCCCGCCTGGAGGTGCGGCAGCACCGAGCCGATCAGGACCCGGTGGTCCGCCTCGGCCACCGGGCGGAAGACCCGGACCGGCACCGCCTCGGGCGTCTCCCCCAGGTCGACGTACGCCGACGAGTCGTCCACCGGCGGGCTGAAGCAGCGATATCCGTCCACGACCGCGTCCCCGACCCGTTTACGCATCGCCACGGCGTCCACCGCGTGGTGACGCCCCACCCCGACGCTGATCGTGACGTCCGCCGGGCGGACGCCGGCCGCGTGGAGCCGGCCCAGGACGACCGGCAGCGCCTCGCGGACCGGGGTCCAGCGCGACGGGTCGTCGACCACGACGGCCACGGTCGAGCCGGGCTCGACCCTGCCCTCGATCGGAGGGCAACCCTCGGGCGCGTCCAGCGCGTGGCCCAGCGCGGCCGGGTAGTCGGCGATCACCCCGTCGAGGTCGGGCCACGCCACGTCGGCCGGCGGCCAGCCCGGGGGGAGCTCCAGCTCCAGCGCGTCGCGCGCGCCCCACGGGATGGTGATTGTGGTCCTGGATCCCGTTGTGGTCGAGGTCGTGGGAGTGTTCGTGGTCATCGGGTGGTTCCCTCCTGGCCCGGTCGTCGCGGTCGTGCGCGCGCGGCCCCGACTCCGGGGCCGGCGGAGCGGACGACCATCCGACAGGACCCGCGCAGGCGCCACAGCACGCTAACCCATCACTGCCCACACGCCAAGCCGAGATGGAACGCCGCCCGATTGAAGTACCCAAAGGCGTGTCAAGGGAATGGGGCCGGGC
>JAFANO010000360.1 GCA_019232645.1 Planctomycetaceae bacterium
CCCGCCATGGCGGCGCACGTCGCCCGGGATGATGCTGAGACCGCCGGCGCGGGCCCCCCTCCCCGTCGAGGGAGGCCCGCCGCGCTCAGACCGACACCCGCGTCGGCACGCCCGCGGGCCACCACGCCCGGGCGAGCTCCTCGAGCCGGCGGGACTGCAGCGCCGCCTTGGCCTCGGCCAGCAACGCCTCGGCCGCCTCGGCGAAGTGGTACCAGAGCATCTCGTCGCCGGCCTGCAGCCGGGCGACCGCCGCGCACTTGGGCCAGAAGGCCAGGAGGTCGTGCATCTCCTCCAGCGTGCCGCCGGCGCGGCACCAGGCGTCGACGATCGCGAGCTGGTGGTATCCCCCGATGCACTCCCGATCGCGTCGCATTTCGTCGATGATGCTGCTCATGGCCATTCCTCCACCGCCGGTCGCGGCGGCCAGTCTGCGCCCGTGGCGGTCGCGGGCGCGGCCGTGCCGTGAGATCCCAGGGGGGACGCGCTCCCGGCCTGGGCGTCGAATCCCCTCGGGATGGAGGGGCATGGGCATGCGGTTCTGGAACGAGTTGAGAAAGGGGACGTGCGTCTGCGTCTGGCGGATCGGGATGTCGGGCATGTCAGGGCATGCCCGACGCTCCCCGTCGCCCGTCGCCGGTTCAGGCGCGGGCGGTCTCGAACTGCGCTTCCTCGGTCGAGTCGGTCAGGGCCGTCGTCGAGGACATGCCGGCGGCGACCGCCTGCGACACCTCGTCGAAGTAGCCGGTGCCGACGAACCGCTGATGCTTGACCGCGTGGTAGCCCGCGTCGGCCTCGCGGTCGAACTCCGCCTGCTGGAGCTTGGCGTAGGCGGCCATGCCGTTCTCGCGGTACTCGCGGGCGAGCTCGAACATCCCCAGGTTCAGGGCGTGGAAGCCGGCCAGGGTGACGAACTGGAACTTGTAGCCCATCGCCCCCAGCTCGCGCTGGAAGCGGGCGATCGTCGCGTCGTCGAGCTTGGCCTTCCAGTTGAACGAGGGGGAGCAGTTGTAGGCCAGGAGCTTGCCAGGGAAGCGGGCATGGATCGCCTCGGCGAACTGCTTGGCCTCCTTCAGGTCGGGCGTGGAGGTCTCGCACCAGATCAGGTCGGCATAGGGGGCGTACGACAGCCCGCGGTCGATCGCGACCTCGAGGCCGCCGGTGATGTGATGGAAGCCCTCGGTGGTCCGCTCGCCGGTCAGGAACGACTTGTCGCGGTCGTCGACGTCGCTGGTCAGCAGGTGGGCACTCTGGGCGTCGGTCCGGGCGATGACCAGGGTCGGGACGTCCATGACGTCGGCCCCCAGCCGCGCCGCGTTGAGGACGCGGATGTGCTGCGCGGTCGGGACCAGGACCTTGCCCCCCATGTGCCCGCACTTCTTCTCGCTCGAGAGCTGGTCCTCGAAGTGGACCGCGGCCGCCCCCGCCTCGATCATCGACTTCATCAGCTCGAAGACGTTGAGCGGGCCGCCGAAGCCGGCCTCGCCGTCGGCGACGATCGGCGCGAAGTAGTCGCGCTCCTCGAGCCCCTCGGCGTGCTGGATCTGGTCCGCCCGGCGGAACGCGTTGTTGATGTTCCGCACCAAGGTCGGCGCGCTGTTGCTGGGGTAGAGGCTCTGGTCGGGGTACATCTGCCCGGCCAGGTTGGCGTCGGCGGCCACCTGCCAGCCGCTCAGGTAGATCGCCTTCAGGCCGGCCGTGACCATCTGCACCGCCTGGTTCCCCGTGACCGCACCCAGCGCGGCCACATACGGCTCGGTCTGGAGCAACTGCCAGAGCTTCTCGGCGCCCCGCCGCGCCAGCGTCGACTCGACGTGCAACGAGCCCCGGAGCCGGACCACCTCATCGGCCGTGTAATCCCGCCGGATCCCCGCCCAGCGCGGCTCGGTCTTCCAACGATGCCTCAAGTCCTTCGCACTCGGTTGTCTGTGATACATGTTTAAAATCTCACTCATGCGAGGAGGGCCGTCGTCGACCCTCCCGTGCCGATGGATGGCGCCCGATGACGGAACGCTCGGGATGATTACACGCAGGCCGACAGCGTCAGGGACGCGACGAGACGATGACTGGCGGCCACGGCGCCGGAGCTCGAGCGGGTCGCTTCGAGCTCCTCATCCGTGACCCCTGGGACGGCTCGGCGGTGACCTTCCGCCCGTCTCCCGGGACGCCCGCCCGGGAGACGAATCGATTGCCAGAACAGCGACCGCGAGGCCTCGCGGGCGGCCGCTCCCCTCCTCGGGTGAGACGCGGGCACGCAGCCCGCCTCGCGCGGCCGGCCCTCGTGGGCGCGGAGCCCGACATTGACGTGGGCGCGAACACATTGACGTTGACAAGGATCCCCAGCGACGCGCGGCGGCCGCCGCCGGTTGCATGCAGCGACCCGGCGACGAATTCCAGGGGCTAGGGGTGAGAATTCGGAGAACTTTGGAAGCGACCGATCCCACCACCTCGACGCCTTTCGCGACCACCGCCGCGACCATCTGGTGGACCTTTCTACGGGCGATGTGTTGACTGACCCCGTTTCCGGTATAATACCGCAATGACAAAATTTGAATAGTCGGTCTTTTCCAATATAGTGCATTGCTCCAATAAATAAAACGTCGTCCATTGGCTCGGCCAATGATCGCGATCGATGCGACGCAAGTTCCTTATTCATGAGGAGAAGCAATCATCGTGACCGCACGATCCGGCACCGGACGTCCCCCTCGCGGGCCCTCGTTCCACAACCGCACGGGGCGATTTTCCGCGACCGGCGGGGAGCCGGCCCTCCCATTTTTATTGCAACTGCACACGGCTTGACGCCGACCCCTGCCGGGGTGGGCGGAGCCAACCGAAGGCGGCGCGCACCGGCGACGGCCCGTGCCGCGATCGGGAACCAGGAGCGGCGACCATGACCCAGATCATCACGGGAGTAGACACCAGGCGGAACCGGCTGCAGAACCTCCGCAGCTTCTGCTACGCCGTCCAGACGGGGAGCATCTCCAAGGCGGCCGAGCGGTCCTCGCTCAGCCAGCCCTCGGTCTCGCTGCAGATCCAGGCCCTGGAGCAGGAGCTCAAGACCACGCTCTTCCAGCGGCGGGGCCCCAAGATCAAGGTGACCGCCGAGGGCCAGGCCCTCTACCAGCTCGCCTGGCCCCTGGTCGACGCCATCGACTCGCTGCCGGCCAGCTTCCATTCGAGCCGGCAGGGGCTGGAGACCGGCCGGCTCAACATCGCCGCCGGCGAGTCGACGATCCTTTACATCCTGCCCACCTTCATCAAGGAGTACGCCCTGGCGTATCCCGGCATCGAGCTCAAGCTGCACAACGTCACCGGCCGCGACGGCCTCAAGATGCTCCGCGGCGACGCCGTCGACTTCGCCGTCGGGTCGATGATCGAGGTCCCCGACGACATCAACTACCACCCCACCTTCAGCTATGACCCGGTCCTGATCACCGCCCGCGACCACCCGCTGGCCAAGAGTCCGAAGGTGACCATCAAGGACGTGGCCCAGTATCCGCTCATCCTGCCGCCGCAGCACCTGACGACCTGGCGCGTGGTCGATTTCGTCTTCCAGAAGTACCGCCTGAACTACCGGGTGGCGCTGGAGGCGGGGGGCTGGGAGGTGATCAAGCACTACGTCGAGCTGGGCCTGGGGATCTCGATCGTGACCAGCATCTGCCTCACCGGCAAGGAGGATCTGGCCATCATCCCCTTCAACCGATACTTCCCGAAGCGGTCTTACGGCATCGTCCAACTGAAGGGAAAGCCCCTGGCGCCGCCGGCCGCGCGGTTCGTCGAGATGATGAAGCTGCGGGCCAAGCACGACCACCGCAAGGGACCGGTGAACCCCGACGCCTCGCCCGAATAGGGGTGTCCGCGCCAGCCTTTGGGCTCGGTCCCCCGGCGTGGACGGCGCCATACGTCGGGACTTTCTCAGCGAGGGCGGACATGCGCAGCCAGTTTCAGCCGCGGACGCTGAGGCAGCAGGTGGAGCAGAACTCCTTCTTTTGCAAGGATTTGCTTCGGATTCTCGGGCCGCATTGGCCGTCCAAAGGGTCCGCGCCATCCACCGGTCCTGGCACCGCCAGAGAGAACGTCTTGATTCATCACTCCGGAGAGATCCCGAAGAAACTGGCGTTTCAACGACGGTAAAAGACCACCGTCGATCCGAATGGCCGATGACCCGAGGAAGCCCCATGGCGGCGAATGAGAGCGTGCGCGTCGGCGACCCGGCCCCGGACTTCACCCTCCCCTC
>JAFANO010000092.1 GCA_019232645.1 Planctomycetaceae bacterium
GCTGGACCGTCTCGAGAATCCGCTTGCGGAGATCCTGAGAATAGGCTTTCATGACTCAACTCCTCCTCAGAGATCTCCCTTCAAGGGGTAGACCCAACAGTCGTGTCACCAGGGGCCATTTGCATTTGGGGGGCCAGAGGAAGCGAGGCACGATCCCGCCCCGCTCTACGAGTGCAGCGCCCGATAGAGCGTGGCACGGTGAACGTTGAGGATCTTCGAGGCTTCTGGGATCGAGGCCCCCTCAGTCACCAAGCGACGTGCGAGTGCAACCTGGTCGGCGGTCAGCTTCGGTGGGCGGCCGAAGCGCACGCCACGCGCCTTGGCGGCCTTGCGCCCGGCATGGGTACGCTCCCTGATCAGTTCGCGCTCGAACTCCGCGATGCCCGCGAAGACCGTCAGCACCATCCGGCCCGCCGGCGACGTGGTATCAGCCCACGGTTCGTGCAGCGATCTTAGGCCAGCTTGCGCCTCGTTCAGCTGCTCGGCGATCTCCAGCAAGTCCCGCGTCGACCGTGCCAGCCGGTCGAGTCGTGACACGACCACCACATCACCGGTCCGAAGCTGGTCGAGCAGCCGAACCAGTTGCGGGCGATCCCGCTTCGCGCCCGTTACCTTCTCTTCGTAGACCCGCTTACAGCCGACGTCCTTGAGCGCCGCGCGTTGCAAGGTGAGATCCTGATCATCGGTCGAGACGCGGGCATAGCCGATCAGCATGTCGGGACTGCCTCGTTGCAAATGTCGTCGCAAAACATTCTCCTTTTGCGACAAACTTTTGCAACGCCGAAGCGCGGCGTTTCGCTCGTGTCCCGTGGTTGTCGCAGAAGTCAGGAGTTTCGCGACTTGGACGGCGATGAGCGGGACATCCTCGAGGGCTTGACCCTGACACCGGCGGACCTGACGCTCGTCATGGCCAAGGGACGGGCGAACCGACTGGGCTTCGCCGTCCTCCTTCTGTTCTACCGTGCCCACGGTCGCTTCCCCGGCGCGCCGATTGAAATCGAGCCGCAGGCGGTCGACCAGGTGGCACGGCAGATCGGCCTGGGAGCCACACCTCATGACGGCCTCGACCTGGCTGCTCGCACGGGGAAGCGCCATCGTGCCGAGATCCGTGCCCTGTTCGGCTATCGCGAAGCGACGGTCGCCGACGCCGAGGCGCTCGAAGATTGGCTCTGCGATCAGGCGGCGACGGTGGGCGCGGTCCCCGACCACCTAGTGGCGCGACTCGAGGCCCGCTGCCGTGAGCTGGCCATCGAACCGCCGGCGGCGGACCGCGTCGAGCGGATCGTGCGCGCGGCAATCCGTGCCCACGAGGAACGGCTTTACGCCCGCATTCGAGACCGTCTGACGCCGGAGACCCGTGCCCGCCTGGAAGCGTTGTTGCAGCCCGAAAGCGACGCGGAGAGCGATTCGGACGGCGACGGACAGCCGGGAGCCGCCCCCGCGCTCCTTCTCCAGCTGCGTGGCGATCCGGGTCGCCCGAGCCTCGCCGGCGTCCAGGCCGAGCTGGCCAGGCTGGGACTGGTCCGCCGGGTCGGGCTGCCTGCCGACCTGTTCGACCAGGTGCTCCCCCAGGAACTGGAGCGGTATCGACGGCGCGTCGCGGTCGAGGCTCCCCATGAGCTTCGGCGACACCCCGAAGCAGCGCGCCTCACCTGGCTCGCGGCCTTCGTGCACCTCCGTGGCCGACAGTTGACCGACGACCTGGTCGACCTCCTGACCGAGACCATTCACCAGATCGGAGCACGGGCTGAGCGCCGCGTGGACCGTGAGCTGCTCGACGACCTGAAGCGCGTCAGCGGCAAGCAGAATCTCCTCTTCGACCTCGCCGGGGCCACTCTCGATCACCCCGACGGGATCGTGCGCGAGGTCGTCTTCCCGGTCGTCGGCGAACAGACCCTGCGCGACCTGGTCCAGGAGGCCAAGGCAACGGGACCGACCTATCGGATCACCTTGCGCACCGTGATCCGCAACTCCTACAAGGGCCATTACCGGCGGATGGTGCCGCAGATCCTCAAGGCACTGGATTTCCGCTCGAACAACCGGCGTCATCGCCCGGTGATCCGGGCCCTCGACCTCCTGAAACGGTACGCCGACACCAGGCTGCACACCTACCCCGCCGACGAAGACGTGCCGATCGACGGCGTGGCACGCGGGCTCTGGCGGGAGGCGGTCGTCGAGAAAGACGCCGAGGGACGGGCGCGCGTCAACCGGATCACCTATGAGATCTGTGCCCTGGAGGCACTCCGCGACAAGCTGCGGTGCAAGGAGGTCTGGGTGGTCGGTGCCAATCGCTACCGGAACCCAGACGACGACGTGCCGGCCGACTTCGAGGCGCAACGAACCTCGTACTACCAGGCCCTGAACCTGCCGCTCGAAGCCGATCGCTTCATCGCCGATGTTCAGGCCGAGATGCGCCAGACGCTGCACACCCTGGACGCCGGCCTGCCGACGAACGCTCTGGTCCGGATCGGCCTGAAGCGCGCGGGCTGGATCACCGTGACGCCCCTCGACGCGCAACCCGATCCACCCAACCTGGCCGCACTGAAGACCGAGGTCACCGCGACCTGGCCCATGACCGGCCTGCTCGACATGGTCAAGGAAGCCGATCTGCGGCTGCACTTCACCGAGGCCTTGAAGAGCCCGACCGCCTACGAGACCCTGGATCGGTCCGTCCT
>JAFANO010000109.1 GCA_019232645.1 Planctomycetaceae bacterium
CGGGCGTCCGCGACGCCGAGGGTGCGGTAGGGGTGGACGGCCGCACGCTCGCGACTCAGGGTGTCATCCAGGAGAGCGAGCTCGGGGAGCCCGTTCAGATCGGGGTCGATTGCACCACGCGGGCCGTCGGGCAAGACTGTCTCGGCGGGGGAGTCGGCGGGATGAGGCCCGCAACAACCCGCTTGGTCGGTCCGCAGTTGCGCGCAACCGCCGAGGGCGATCAGGAAGAACGCCGGCCCGGCCAAGGCTTTCCGAGACAGTTTCGACATCCATGTGCCTCCCGCACGGTCCGCGAAGGGTCCTCCCGCTTTCTGGAGATCGTCCCAGGACAAGATCGGTCTTTAACGACTCTGACGATTCCGCCGCCCCTGCGGCGGGTCGGCTGTCCTCTCCGCAAGCGGCGCGGCGATTGCTCTTAAGGAAGCGACCGATCGGTCGGGATCACTTGACCTCGAGGCGTGGTGGCTCGGAGCGGGGGAGCGGAGACGGCGAACATCGACCGTCGAACGGATCCCGGACTCGGGTTGGTGTGAGGGAGGAGGCGGCTTCCCCGCCTCTCTCCCCGGCTATTGAGCCTGGTGCTGCCAGGTCCTATACTGAACCGATCATCGCAAATGCGCGTCATGGCCAGGGACGCCGACCGAGAGGTCCGGGATGACCCCACCGCCGCCTCACTCGCGTCGGGGATTGGGCCTGCCGGCTCGGGGAGGGTTGACCTTCCTGGCGGCCGTCGCCGGGCTCGGGCTCGTCGGGGTCTCGGGGACGGCGAAGGGTCCTTACGTCCTCGCGCGGCCGTTGGTCGTGGACCCGAACACCGCGCCGCGCGGAGTTCTGGGGGCCTTGCCCAAGATGGGGCCGGCGATTGTCGGGAGGATCGTCGCGGCCCGCGACGAGGCACCGTTCCGCTCGCTCGACGATCTCGATGCGCGGGTCCGGGGGATCGGCCCGGCGACGATTGCCGCGCTGCGGCCCCACCTCGGGATCGCGCCGACCGAGACGCGAGTGGCCCGGAACGGCCCCTGATCGGGAGAGAGGGTTGGGCCCTCGCCAGGACGATCACGCTCGAGATGCAAGCCCAGAGGGAGGAGAGGGGCTGTCCATGCCCGAATTCCAGTTGGTGGCTCCCTATCAGCCGGCGGGCGACCAGCCCCGGGCGATCGCTCAACTCGTCGAGGGGCTCCGCCAGGGGCGGAAGCACCAGACGCTGCTCGGCGTGACCGGCTCGGGCAAGACGTTCACCATGGCCAACGTCATCGCCCAGGTCGGCCGCCCCGCGCTGGTCATGTCGCACAACAAGACGCTCGCCGCGCAGCTCTACGGCGAGTTCAAGGAGTTCTTCCCGCACAACGCCGTCCGCTACTTCGTCAGCTATTACGACTACTACCAGCCCGAGGCCTACATCCCCCAGCGCGACATCTACATCGAGAAGGACGCCTCGATCAACGACGAGATCGAGCGGCTCCGCCTGGCGGCCACCAGCGCGCTGGTCAGCCGCAACGACGTGATCGTCGTCGCCAGCGTCTCGTGCATCTACGGCCTCGGATCGCCCGAAGACTATCGCAAGATGATGGTCCGCCTCCGGCTGGGCGATTCGATCGACCGCGACGAGATGCTCTTGCGGTTCGTCGACATCCAGTACGACCGCAACGATGTCCACTTCGAGCGCGGCAGGTTCCGCGTCCGCGGCGACGTCGTCGAGCTCTGGCCGGCGTATGAAGAGGTCGGCTACCGGATCGAGCTGTTCGGCGACGAGGTCGAGGCCCTCGCCGTGATCGACCCGCTGACCGGCGCCGTGCTCGAGCGCAAGGAGGAGATGTTCGTCTACCCGGCCAAGCACTTCGTCCTGCCCGAGGAGCGGATCAAGGAGGCCGTCGAGTCGATCCAGCGGGAGCTGGAGGAGCGGCTCAAGACGTTGAAGGACCAGGGCAAGCTGCTCGAGGCGCAGCGGCTCCAGGCGCGGACGCGGTACGACATGGAGATGCTCCTGGAGGTCGGCTACTGCTCGGGGATCGAGAACTACAGCCGGCACCTCTCGGGCCGCGCGCCGGGCGAGACGCCCAACACCCTGCTCGACTTCTTCCCGCCCGACAGCCTGCTCCTCATCGACGAGTCGCACGCCTCGGTGCCGCAGGTCCGAGGCATGTTCGCGGGCGACTTCAGCCGCAAGAGCACGCTCGTCGAGCACGGCTTCCGCCTGCCCAGCGCGCTGGACAACCGCCCGCTGCGGTTCGACGAGTGGGAGACCAAGCTGGGCCAGCGGGTCTACGTCTCGGCCACACCGGGCGATTACGAGGTCGCCATGTCGGGCGGCGAGGTCATCGAGCAGGTCATCCGCCCGACCGACCTGGTCGATCCCGACATCCGCGTCGCGCCGGCGCGGGGCCAGGTCCCCGCACTGCTGGAGGAGGTCCGCAAGCGCGCCGCGAGGGGGGAGCGCGTCCTGATCACCACGCTGACCAAGCGGCTGGCCGAGGACCTCTCCCGCTACCTCAAGGAGCAAGGCTTCCGGTGCAAGTGGCTCCGCTCCTAGCTGGACGCCTTCGAGCGCGTCACCATCCTCCGCGAGCTGCGCGAGGGGGCCTTCGACGCCCTGGTCGGCGTCAACCTGCTCCGCGAGGGGCTCGACCTGCCCGAGGTCTCGCTCGTCTGCATCCTCGACGCCGACAAGGAGGGCTTCCTCCGGAGCGAGACCTCGCTGATCCAGACGATCGGCCGCGCCGCCCGGCACGTCCACGCCGAAGTCGTGCTCTACGCCGATAAGGTGACCCAGTCGATGCAGCGCGCCCTCGACGAGACCAGGCGCCGCCGCGCCCTGCAACTGGCCTACAACGCCGAGCACGGCATCACCCCCGAGACGATCGTCAAGGCGATCCGCCGCGGGATCGAGGACGAAGTCCAGGCCAAGGCCGAGGCGCGCAAGGCCGTCGGCCGCGACGAGGCGACCGACGCCACCGAGGAATACCTCAACGCGCTGGAGGCCGAGATGCTCGCCGCCGCCGAGAGCCTGGAGTTCGAACGCGCCGCGGCCTTGCGCGACCGGATCGTGCAACTCCGCTCGGCCCGGGGCGGCGGCCCCGCGCCGCCGGTCGCCAGCCCGCAGGCCACCTCCGCCCGGGCCAAGGCCAAGGCCGGCGGCGGCCGGAGGGGCGGGCGCCGGCCCAAGCCGCTTTGATCCGACGGACGCTGATGGGAGGCACGACCGTTCTTCGACTGCTCACCGACGAGGACGTGGCCACGATCGTCGGCTCCTGTGCTACATCGTGTCGCTAAGGCGATCACGGGAAAATAATTCGTCCGCTGAAATTTTGTATAATGCCACCTCGACAACCGGGAGGTGGCAAATGGAACTGACGGCGGCAGTGTGTGCCTTGTTGCAGGAAACGGCAGAGGCGTTCCACGGTGCCCGGCGCAGGCGGTTCCTGGCGGAAACGGTCGAAGCCTTCGGCCTGAGCCAACGGCAGGCCGAACGGCAACTGGGTTGGTCTCGTGATACCATTCGCAAGGCGCAGCATGAAAGGCACTCCGGCATCACGTGTTGGGACAACTTCTCCGCTCGGGGCCGCAAGCCCGCCGAGGTCCACTTGCCCCATCTCGTTCAGGATCTCTGCGATCTGGTCCGAGATCATCTCCAGACCGACCCCACCTTCCAGACCACAGGGCTGTATTGCCGCCTCTCGGCGGCCGCGGTCCGCACGCAACTCATCGAACGAAAGGGCTATACAGATCAGCAATTGCCATCCGTACAAACCATCGGTGTCAAACTCAATCTCCTGGGTTTCCGCCTCCGCACCGTGGTCAAGAGTCGCCCCCAAAAAAAGTGAAGGACACCGACGCCATCTTCCAGAATGTCGCGGAGGTTCACCGGCGGGCGATCTCTTCGGAGGACACCCTGCGCCTCTCGCTGGATGCCAAAGCCCCCGTCCTCATCGGGCCGTTCTCGCGGGGCGGCAAGAGCCGTCGGAGCACCCAGGCCGCCGACCACGATTTCAAGCCCTGGGGGAAGTTGACCCCCTTCGGCATCTTCCTGCCCGATCAGAAGGAGTTGAATTTCTATTTCACCTCCTCAAAAGTGACCAGCGACTTTATCGTGGATCGGTTGGATCAGTGGTGGCAGGCGAATCGGCAGCGTTACCCGAAGATACGCAAGTTGTTGCTGGACCTGGACAATGGCCCGGAGAATCACAGCCGACGCAGCCAATTCATCTACCGCTTGGTGCTGTGGGCGCAAGCGACGCAACTGACGATCGAACTGGTCTACTATCCGCCGTATCACAGCAAGTACAACCCGATCGAACGCTGCTGGGGCGTCCTGGAAGTCTACTGGAACGGGGAATTGCTGCTCAGCGAAGAGGCCGTGCTGGGGTTCGCAGGGAACATGACCTACGCGGGCAAGCACCCCTCGGTGGATCGCGTGCGCGAGACCTACAGCACAGGCGCGCGGCGGAGCAAGGACGAGATGAAGCTCTTGGAGACGCGGTTGGTGCGTTCG
>JAFANO010000192.1 GCA_019232645.1 Planctomycetaceae bacterium
GAAAGCGCTGGCGATGCGTTGCGGGATCGTGGGCCTGAGAACTCGCTCCGTCGAGGCCAATCAAGGGATCACGCCCACGATTGCACACGTCCCGACGGGAATTGTCCACGGACATCCCCTGGAGGAAGCCACTATTGAGAAAGTCCCCGTTCGTGCGTCTGAGGGCGACGCGAGTCGAGCGCTCCCTCGACGATCAGCCGGTCGAGCCCGGCCCGGAGATGGGCGAACGCCCGGGCGCGATGGCTGAGCTGGTGCTTGACCAGCGCGCTCAGCTCGCCGAAGGTCTTGTGATACTCGGGGATCAGGAAGAGCGGGTCGTAGCCGAACCCGTTCGCCCCGCGCGGGGCGTGGGTGATCCGGCCGCGGCAGGCCCCCTCGGCCTCGAGCCGGATGACGCCGGAGGGGTCGGCCAGCGCCAGCGCGCAGACGAACGCGGCCCCCCGCCGATCGTCGGGCACGTCGGCCAGCGCCTCGAGGACCTTGCAGTTGTTCGCCTCGTCGTCGCCATGCGCCCCGGCGTAGCGCGCCGAGAGCACGCCGGGCGCCCCGCCGAGGGCGTCGACGGCCAGGCCCGAGTCGTCGGCGAGGACCCAGAGCCCCAGCCGCCTCGCGGTCTCGCCCGCCTTCTTCCGGGCGTTGCCCGCGAAGGTCGCGGCGTCCTCGACCACGTCGGGGAGGTCGGGCCACTCCTCGAGCGACCGGAGCGCGAGCCGGGAGAGCCTCGGGTTCTGCTCCCAGGGCGGATTGATGAGCTGCGCCAGCTCTCGGAGCTTCTTGGCATTCCGGGTGCCGAGGATCAGCCGGATCGGTTCGGGATGGGGCGTCGTCATGATGTCGGCTCAATCGGTCATTCAAACACGGAGGCACGGGCGACGCGTCCCGCGCCCGGCCGACCGGATCCGAGCTATAAGTGCGGCTTGATCGGATCGATGTCGATGAGGTAGTTGGCCGGGGCGATCATGGTATCGATGCCTCGGTTGCGGACTTTCCGCCCCTTGGCATCCTTCGTGTCCATGATGGGGACGGCGAGCCTGAGCAGGGTCTCGCGGAGCATGACGGCGGCCGGGTCATTGGGCGAGTTGAAGGCGCCGATGGTCACCTTGCTCGAGGTCCGATCGTGGAAGACGTAGGGTTGATAGCCGGTTTGCTGGATCTCGGGGGCCTTGGCCAGGGCGTCGGCCAGACGTTCGGCGTCGTCGGCGGCGGTCATCAGGGGGCTCTCCTTCAGGGCAGTGTCGCCCATCTTCATGGCCCCCTCGACGTTGAACGTCGATCGGCCGGAGAACTCGGCGATCGGCAGCGTGTAGCGGCCCGGGCACCGGAAGATGGTGTGCGGCCCCTGGTTCATCCGCGCGATGAGCGTGTCGTGCTTGGCCGGGAAGAGGTTCTGCGCGGGGACGTACGGGTTGGTGGTCCGCAGCGCCCGGCCCAGGCCCTCGCGCCACTTGAAGAGGGACGGCATGCCGTCGAGGCACTTGGGCTTGATCTTCTTGACCTCCCTCCAGAGCCTCTCCTGGTCGGCCAGCGACTTCTCGTTGCCCACCAGGACCGCGGCCTCGTCGTAGGTCCTGACCTTCTCGGGGAGGCCGACGTCGGCCCGTTGCTGGAAGGCGGGGGCGGTGGGCGGGACGTTGCGGATGTTGCTGTTCCTGGGGAAGTCCTTGGTGCGGAGGATGTAGGCCGGGAGATTGTAATCACGCCGCAGCTCCAGGACCAGCGCGAGCGCGAAGCGCTCGGAGTCGGGTCCCCGGAAGGTCTTGGCCAGGACCATGAACGGGCCGTTCTCCTTGGTCAGCAGGTACGGCTCGATCGGGTCGTCGGGCAGCGTGATCGCCAGCGGCTGGCTGGGATCGGGGAAGGTCGGCCCGGGCAGGACCTCCGACGCCTCGCGGACGTCCGGGTCGAGCGGCGCTCGACCGGTGGTCGAGCCGCTCCTCGATCCCACGCCCTGTGCATCGGGAGCGGGCGGGGCCTGGGGCACCCGGCGCTGGCTGCCCGTCGGCGCGGCCGGGGCGGTGGCGGCCCGGGGCGTCGGGGCCTGTGCGAGGGCGGCCGCGGCCGCCAGCGAGCCGGCCAGGGCGATGGCTGTGATCGGCGATTTCATGGGGCGATCCCCCATCGTGTCGGGTTCGCGGTGGGTTGAATGGAGGCCGTGTCCGGCGCGCGACGACGCGTCGCGTCCCGCCCACGGGTCACCTTCGGGTCAAACCGGTCGCGTCGTGGGTTCGGCGGGGTGTCGCGTCGGCGACATGCGGGCGGGACTTTAGCAGAAGCGGCCCGGCCTGGCCAGATCGATTGGCACGCATCCCTCGCCGCGATGCCCGGTCGCTCAGGGCGGCCAGTCGGGGCCGAGGCTCTCGCGCTGCAGCTTGAAGAGTCGATCGATCCCGAGGTCGGCCAGGTCGAGCAGCTCCAGGAGTTGCGCGCGCGAGAAGGTCCCCCCCTCGCCGGTGCCCTGGACCTCGACCAGGTCCCCGCAACCGAGCCGGACGACGTTGAAATCGACCGCGGCAGAGGCGTCCTCGACATAGTCGAGGTCGAGGACGGCCTCGCCCCCGACGAGGCCCGCGCTGACGGCCGCGATGCCGTCGCGGAGGATCGCGCGCGTGGCCGCGCCGAACCGGACCCGCAGCGCGTCGGCGACGGCGACGAAGGCGGCGGTGATGGCGGCCGTCCGCGTCCCGCCGTCGGCCTCGAGCACGTCTGCGTCGACGTGGATCGTCCACGGGCCCAGGGCCTCCAGGTCGACCGCGGCGCGAAGGCTCCGGCCGATCAACCGCTGGATCTCGGTCGCGCGGCCGTCGCCGCCGCGAGGCTTGCGGGTCGGCGTGCTGCCGGGGAGCATCGCGTACTCGGCCGTCAGCCAGCCCCGCCCCTTGCCTTCGAGGAAGGGCGGGACCTTGTCCGAGACGTGCGCCGTCACCACGACGGTTGTCCCGCCGGCGCGGTAGAGCACGCTCCCGGGGCTGTTGCGGATGAATCCGCGTTCGATCCGGACGGGTCGCAGTTCGTCGGGCGCTCGGCCGTCGTGTCGGGGCATGGAGTGGCGGTCTCGTGGGGCCTTCGTCGCGGACGGCCGGGGTTGACCGTCCCTGAGGCGCCGGGGGTCAGTCGCGCGAGTGCAGGCGGGCGGAGGCGTTCGGGGTCAGGACATCGGGCCAGCTCCCCAGGACCAGCCAGAGCAACAGGGCTTTCTGCAGATGGAGCCGGTTGGCCGCCTGGAGGATGACGGCGCTCCGCGGGCCGTCGAGCACGGCGGAGGTCACCTCCTCTCCGCGACGGGCGGGGAGGCAGTGGAGGAGGATCGCGTCGGGGCCCGCGCGATCGAGCAGCGCCGTGTCGACCTGGAACGGTTCGAAGGCCTTGCGCCGGTCTTCCGCCTCGTGCTCCTGGCCCATGCTCGTCCAGACGTCGGTGTAGACGACGTCGGCGCCGGAGACGGCGCGGATCGGGTCGTGCTCGACGACCAGGGGGACGCCCGGGAAGGTCTCCTCGAACCGGGCCCGGAACTCGGGCGGGAAGGCGAAGCCGGGGGGCGACGCCAGCACGAACTCCAGGCCCAGTAAGGCCGAGGCCTGCGCCAGCGACCGCGCGACGTTGTTGCCGTCGCCGACGAAGACGAGCTTGATCCCGTCGAGGCCCCCCCGAAGCTCCTGGATGGTCATCAGGTCGGCCAGCGCCTGGCAGGGATGCGCGCGGTCCGAGAGGGCATTGACGATCGGGATCGTGGCGTAACGCGCCAGCTCCTCGATCGTCGCGTGCGAGAAGGTCCGCATGGCCAGGACGTCGACGTACTGGCTGAGGACCCGCGCGAAGTCGGCGATGCTCTCGCGGACACCGATGCCGACGTCCTGGCCCCGGAGGAAGATCGCGTTCCCCCCCAGTTGCCCGATCGCCGCCTCGAAGCTGACCCGCGTCCGGAGCGAGGGCTTCTCGAAGATCAGGCCGAGCGACCGCCCTGCCAGGTAGGGCGGCCGGTTCCCTCGCTGGTCCTCGCGCTTCAGCGCGAGTGCATGGTCCAGGATGTCACGTGCGTCCTCGGGCGAGAGGTCGAACAGGTCGATCAAGTGGCGGATCATCGGTGTCTACCTCCTCGGCTCATACGGGCTCCAGAAATTTCGTGCACCCGGTCTGCTCATTTAAGACATTCGAAAATCGCGAATTTGAGATCCGGACAGAGTGCACAAACTCTCTGAAATGCGTATCAGACGACCATCTGCCGGAGCACGTCGGCCAGGATGGCACAGCCCTCGTCGATCAGGTCGTCGCTGAGGTTCAGCGCCGGCAGGAGCCGGACGACGTGGCCGTGGGTCGCGTTGATCAGGAGCCGCCGCCGGAGGCATTCGGAGACCACCTCCGAGGCGTCGAACGTCAGGTCGAGGCCGATCATCACGCCCAGGATCCGGATCTCGCGGATCAGGTGGGGCAGCTCGGCGCGCATCGCCTCGAACTGGGCCCGGAACCGCTCGCCGATCGCCTTGCCACGCTCCAGGAGCCCGTCCTGCTCGATCGTCTCGATTGTCGCTAGCCCGGCGCGGCAGGCGATGGGGTTGCCTCCGAAGGTGCTGGCGTGCATCCCCGGCTTGAAGACCATCGCCACGTCGGTCGTGGCCATCATCACCCCCGCCGCGATCCCCCCGGCTAGCGCCTTGGCGCAGGTGAGGATGTCCGGGGCCATGTCGTGATGCTGGTAGGCGAACCACTCGCCGGTCCGGCCCAGGCCGGTCTGGACCTCGTCGAGGATTAGGAGCACGCCCCGCTCGTTGCAGAGCCGGCGCAGGCCGGGCAGGTAATCGGGCGAGGGGACGTTCACCCCCCCCTCCCCCTGGATCGGCTCGACCAGCACGGCGGCCGTCTGGTCGTCGAGCACGGCCGCAACGGCTTCCAGGTCGTTGAACGGGACGTAAGTGAAGCCCGGGACCATCGGCTCGAAGCCCGCGTGATATTTCGCCTGGGCCGTGGCGGTCAGCGCGGCGTAGGTCCGGCCGTGGAACCCGTGCTCCATCGTCACGATCTTGTATCGGCCGGCAGAATGTCCGTAGGCTCGGGCGAGCTTGATCGCCGCCTCGTTCGCCTCGGCGCCGCTGTTGCAGAAGAAGCACTGGCCGTGGAACGACCGCTCCGACAGCGCCTGCGCGAATGCCCCCTGCGGCTCCATGTACCAGGTGTTCGGCACGTGGATCAACTGGCCCACCTGCTCGCGGACGGCCTCGACCACGCGCGGCGGGCAGTGCCCGATCAGGTTGCAGCCCCAGCCGGGGAAGAAGTCGAGATAGCGGTGCCCCTCGGCGTCCCAGACCCACGGACCTTCGCCCCGGACCAGGCAGACCGGGAAGCGCCGGTAATTTGGGATCACGTACCGGCCGAACTGGGTGATCGTCTCCGAGGTACTCTGATTCGCGACGTGCGCCAAGGCGGAACCTCCCGTGAGGGCAAGTGGGCCGGCTTGAATGAAAAAGGCCATGTCGGATGCCGGGCGTCGATTGTCCGACGACGAGGTCGGATGACTAAGAACTGATCGCATGCCAGGGGACGAAGCAGGTGCCAAGGGGCGGATAGGCGGCGCTGCGGGACGTCGGGGGCGCGACGGCCGAGGGCCGGTCGCGTGACCCGTCAGTGACGCGCCGTGACAGGGGGACGCGGCTCAGGGTCGTCGGCCTCCTTTAGTTCGATCTCGGTGCCGATGCCGGTGTGGGTGTACATCTCCAGGAGCAGCGAGTGGCGAAGCCGGCCGTCGATGATGTGGGTCTTCTTGACCCCGGCCTTGAGGCTCTCCAGGCAGGCCTCGACCTTGGGGATCATGCCGCGGTCGATCACCCCGCGCCCGATCAGGTCGTGGCAGCCGTCGGGGGTCAGGTCCGGGATCAGGCTTCCCGGCTGGTTGCGGTCCATCAGGATCCCCGGGGTGTCGGTCAGGAAGACGAGCTTCTCGGCCTTCATGGCCATTGCGACGGCCGCCGCCGCGGTGTCGGCGTTGACGTTCAGGAGGCCGCCGTCTTCGTCCTCGGCGAGCGAGGGGAGCACGGGGACGACCCCCGCCAGGCAGAGGTTCTCGATCGGGGGGACGTCGACCTCGGTCACCTCGCCGACGCGCCCCAGGTCGACCTGGCCCCCCCGGCCGTCGGGCAGGGTCAGTCGGCGGCCGAAGAGGCACTGGCTCGTCTTGTGGTGCAGGCCGGCGGCGCGGCCGCCGTACTTGTTGATGTGCCGGACGATGTCGGTGTTGATCTCCTCGGCGAGCACCCGCGCCACGATCTCCAGCGTCGCGTCGTCGGTGTAGCGCCGGCCCTGCACGAACCGGGCTTGCAGCCCCGCCCGCTCCATCTCGAACGTAATAGCCTTGCCGCCACCGTGCACGAGGACCGGCCTCATCCCGACCGTCTGCATGAACACGACATCGACCAGCAGCGCCTGGAGCGACTCCGGGGACTCCATGACAGAGCCGCCGAGCTTGATGACGGTGAAATGACCGTGGAACTTCCGGATGTAGCCCAACGCCTCGATCAGGACATCCGCCTTGCGGATCGCTTCCTCATGCACGTCGCAGCCCCTTCGACTTCGGCCCTCATCGATCCCCGGCCAAACCCTTATTTTTCAATCGCCGCTCATACTTTGTAAAGTGGGCTCTGCCACCGGGTCGCGATCGCGCAATCGCGCGGCGATCCTGGCCGGACCGGCCGATCCCGGTTCTGACTCGGGTGGGATCTTTGTCACCTTTGGCAAGAGTTGCTCCCGGAGAGCTTTGCGTCGTGGACGTGGGCCCGCGACGACGGCTCCACGATCCCAAGTTCGACCCCCCGCGCTCCCCCGGGCCGGGCCCCCCGATCTGCTCCCGAAGGACTCCCAGCGGCTGGAAGGTCGAAAAGGTGAAGGTCGAAAAGGTGTCGTCTTCGCCCCACTTTGGGACGATCCCTCCAAAGAACCACGGGAAGCGAGCGGACTTTCCGCTGCAACGGATGTCGTGCGCCCGCTGGCCGGGAAAACGAGCGGCTGCGGTTGTCTTCGTCGGAAGAAGTCCTATAATGACTAGTTGCGTCAGCCCACTCCTTGCGTGGAGGGGTGGTTTTTTTCCTCGGCTTACTTTATCTTTGCCTAGGGCAGTCGGCGGCCCGCTCGTGCGAGCCGGGCCGGGCGAAGGGCCGCGATCGTGACCGGATCGCCCCTTCTCGGCGTCATGCCCGAGATCCCCTCGCCCTCATGGGCGAGGGGTTTGGATCGAAACGGACGAACATGGTAGATCGCAACCTGCTCCGCGAATTCGACGTCAGCGAAGAGGAATTGACCGCCGTCGTGACCGGCGACGGCGGCGACGAGCTCGATCAATTCCTCTCC
>JAFANO010000236.1 GCA_019232645.1 Planctomycetaceae bacterium
TCCTCAGCGCGACCGCCTATCGGCCCTCGAGGGTTCCGCCTTCGGGAGGGGAGGCTCCGGTCTCGCAGCCGGAACGGATCGCAAGAGTCCCCAGGCGCATACGAGGTCGCAATCTCGAGAATTTCCCCAAATTTCCTCCTGGTTTACCTCGTGGATTACGCCCTATAATGGACCATAATGGGCCAGTGGGCGCTAAGAGACCCAAGGAAGGTTGATGGCTTCGGTCCAGGAAACGCCAATATGCCCGCACGCCTGGTGGCACTTGACGAGGGGCCCGACATCCTCCTGGACCGGCCGATGATCGTCGTGGGGCGCCACCCCCAGTGCGACGCTCGACTCGATTCACTGCGCGTTTCGCGCCACCATTGCTGCATGATTCAGGACAAAGATGAGGTCGTGGTCCGCGATCTGGGCAGTACCAATGGGATCCGGATCAACGGCCAGCGCGTCGAGATGGGCCGGCTGCGGTCGGGAGATGAACTTTCGATCGCCCACATCCGCTACCGCCTCGATACCGGGGTCGGGCATGAGGCGACGCTGGCCGATCACAACCACAACAAGGCGGAGGCGAACGACGCGCCTCCCGCCTCGCTCGTGCCTGCGCCTCCACCCTCTCCCTCGCCGCTGGGGTCGAGCCCCTTCCTGGTGGCCTCCGCGAACGACAATCCGCTGGCGGCCGCCGTCCGCGAGCTCCTGCCGGCGGGCGTGGCCGATCGCTGCCGGATCAAGGTCATCGTGGAGATGCACGACGAGAAAGAGGATGAGGGAGGCGCGGTGGAGAACCTCGACGCATGACGGCGCGACTCATCCCTTTGAAGGCGGGGACGGCCCCGTCGATCCCCTTGCAGCGGCCCGTCCTGTTGATCGGCCGACATCCCGAGTGCGACGTCCGTCTCGACCTGTCGACGATCTCGCGCCGCCATTGCTGCGTGGCGCTGGCCTATGACCGTGTGATTGTCCGCGACCTCGGCAGCCGCAACGGGCTCCGCGTCGATGGCCGCCCGGTAGACGAGGCCCAACTCCATCCCGGAGATGAGATTGCGATCGGCCCCCTCCTGTTCCGGATGGAGGTCACGCCCGAGGCGGTCTCCCCACCGCCAGCCTCCCCCTCTCGCCCTTAGCGCCGCGGGGCTCGCCGAGTCCCCCGCCCTCCAGGCGGACACGGACGACTTCGACAGCGACCCCTATCCCCTCGCGGACTGCTGAGCGCCCGGATGTCGTCCGGGCCCGAACCAGGGTCGCCCTCCACCCTGGCCCTCCCGATGCGTACCCATCCCACTCTGTTTGAGGAAGAACTTGAGTTTCAACCCACGGTTCGGCCGCGCGACCATACCCGACCAGATTGCCCGGTCGTCCCGGAGTCGACAGCGTTGACAGTGCTCTCGCCTCGCGCCTATAATCCGCGAATTCGGTCTCTCGCCGCGATCGTACGCGCTGTCGGAGGGCACGAGGCCAGACCGAATTGATTGGGCTCGCGCAACTGCTCGAAATGTCAGGAGTGGGATATATGGCCGTTCGAGTTGGCATCAATGGTTTTGGCCGGATTGGCCGGTTGGTCTTCCGCGTGTTGGCGGAGCGGCCCGATGACTTCGAAGTCGTCGCGATCAACGACCTCTCCGATGCCAAGCACCTGGCGTTGCTCCTGAAGTACGACAGCGTCCACGGCAAGTTCAAGGGGACGGTCGAGGCGGGCGAGCAATCGCTGATCGTCAACGGCAAGAAGATCCGGATCACGACCGAGAAGGATCCGGCCAACCTGCCGTGGAAGGCGCTGGAGTGCCAGGTGGCCCTGGAGTCGACCGGCATCTTCACCAACAAGGCTGCCTTGCAGAAGCACATCGACGCCGGTGCCCAGCGCGTCATCCTCAGCGCGCCGCCCAAGGACAAGCTCGACGCCACGATCGTCCTGGGCGTCAACGACCACACCCTCAAGCCGACCGACCGGATCGTCTCCAACGCCTCGTGCACGACCAACTGCCTGGCGCCGATGGCCAAGGTCCTCCACGAGTCGTTCGGCATCGAGAAGGGGCTGATGACGACCTGCCACGCCTACACCAACGACCAGCGCGTGGCCGACCAGATCCACTCCGACCCCTACCGCGCCCGGTCCGCCGCGACCAACATCATCCCCTCGACCACCGGCGCGGCCAAGGCCGTCGGCGAGGTCATCCCCGACCTCAACGGCAAGCTGACCGGCTACGCGCTGCGCGTCCCCGTCCCCGACGGCAGCATCACCGACCTGACCTCGCTGCTGAAGCGCAACGTCACCAAGGACGAAGTCAATGGCGCGATGAAGGCCGCCGCCGAGGGGCCGCTCAAGGGGATCCTTCAGTACGCGGCCGAACCGCTCGTCTCCAGCGACATCATCGGCAACCCCAACTCCAGCATCTTCATGGCCGACTGGACCCTGGTGATGCAGGGCAACATGGTCAAGACCGTCGCCTGGTACGACAACGAGTGGGGCTATTCGTGCCGGACCGCCGAGCTGATCACGAAGCTCGCCCAGCTCGGCTGATGAGGTAGGTGGTTGATGCCCGATGACGGTGGGCCGAGGTCCGTCCCCCGCCCTCGGGCATCCGACGTCAGCGACGTTGCGCATCTCCCATCGACATCCAAGAACGAGGATCACGACGTTGCCCAAGCAGACGATCCGCGACCTGGAGCTGTCGGGTCGCAAGGTGCTGGTCCGGGTCGACTTCAACGTCCCCCAGACCAAGGACGGCGAGGTCTCCGACGATCGCCGGATCCGCTCGGCGCTGCCGACCCTGAACTACGCGCTGGAGCACGGGGCGAGCCTCATCCTGGTCAGCCACCTCGGCCGACCCACCGGCAAGCCCGAGGAAGACAAGCTGTTCCGGATGGATCGCGTGGCCGCCCGGCTCCAGGAGCTCCTGGGTCGGCCCGTGGTCAAGGCCAACGACACGGTCGGCCCCGATGCGCAAGCGGCCTGCGCCGCGCTGCGGCCGGGGGGCGTGGTCTTGCTCGAGAACGTCCGGTTCAACTCCGGCGAGAAGAAGGGCGACAAGAAGTTCGCCGCGCAACTGGCCGGGCTGGCCGACGCCTACGTCAATGATGCCTTCGGGACCTGCCACCGCGACGAGGCCTCGATGGTCGCCGTCCCCGAGTGCTTCCCCCCCGAACGCCGGGCTATCGGCTTCCTGGTCGAGAAGGAGCTCCAGGTCCTCGAGGCCCTCCTCAGCCAGCCCAAGAAGCCGATGATCGCGGTGATGGGCGGCGCCAAGGTCTCCGACAAGATCTTGGTCATCGAGAACCTCCTGCCCAAGGTCGATCAGCTCCTGATCGGCGGGGCGATGACCTACACGTTCCTCAAGGCGCAGGGGCATTCGACCGGCAAGAGCCGGGTCGAGGCCGACCGGCTCGACGAGGCCAAGCACCTGCTCGAACTGGCCGGCGCCAAGCTGGTGCTCCCCCAGGACCACCTGGTGGCCACCTCGCTCGAGCCCTCGGCCGAGACGAAGGTCGTGGAGGGCTCGGACATCCCCGAGGGCTGGTTGGGGCTCGACATCGGCCCGAAGACCGCCGACGCCTACGCCGCGAGGATCCGCGGGGCGAAGACCGTCGTCTGGAACGGCCCGGTGGGCAAGTTCGAGGACGAGCCATACCGCCAGGGCACGCTCAAGATCGCGCAGGCCCTGGCCGAGTCACCGGCCGTGACCGCCGTCGGCGGGGGCGAGACGGCCGAGGCGGTCGAGGAATTCGGCTTGGCCGACCAGGTTTCCCACGTCTCCACGGGCGGCGGCGCCTTCCTCGAATCGCTCGAAGGAAAGTCTTTCAATTCCCTGAAGGTCATTCCCGATAAATAATTCGAGAGGCCGGCCGCCCTCGGGGGCGGCCGGCCCCGCTCGAGCGAATCGCCCCGAGACGGGGGAGAAGGCGAACGATATCGGTCAACGACCGTCGCCTGAAGGCGACGGCTTGTAGAAGGGCTACTACGACGCAAGCGTTGACTAGAGGGCCCCGCCGCTCCGGCACTGCGGGGCAGGCGCGCAGCAGGCTACAAGGACTCTGCGGATGCTTCTCCAGTCCCGGACCCTCCTGGCCGCGCCCAAGCCGACGACGCCTCAAGCGTCTAAGCCCGCTGCGCCACCTCGAGGAGAGGAGACGGGCGCCCGACCCGGCCGGATGTCGGCGGCTTTCGGGCATTCCTTCGACCTCGTCGGGAGACGCGTCGGTTTCCTGTTCATCCTCGATTCTCGGGAGGACGGCGCTTCCCCCGTCGCCTGAAGGCGACGGTCCCCGCGCCGGATTCTTATGGCGGAGGAAACCCCCTCAGCGGTGACGCGTGAGGCCCGTCTGCATCTAATGAACGCGGCCGAACCGCCGCTCATCACGCCGTCGCTCTTGAATTGCGACTTCGCGCGGATGGCCGAGGAACTCGACGCGCTGAAGCGGGCCGGCGCCCTCGCCGTCCACCTCGACGTGATGGACGGGCATTTCGTGCCCAACCTCAGCTACGGCGCTCCTGTGATCGCCGATTGGCGCAAGTGGACCGGGTTCCCATTCGATACCCACTTGATGATCTCCGAGCCGGCGCGGTATGTTGACGATTTCATCCGCGCCGGCTGCGACGTGATCATCTTCCACATCGAAGTGGTCCCCGAACCGGTCCCCCTGCTCCGCCGGATTCGCGACGCGGGCTGCCAGGCCGCGCTCTCCCTCAACCCCCCCACTCCGTTTTCGGCGATCGAGCCCTACCTGGAAGAAATGGATGCCGTGCTGGTCATGAGCGTGATGCCCGGCTTCGGCGGCCAGAAATTCGAGGCCGAGGTGCTCGAAAAGGTGCGCGCGGCGCGGGCGGCGCGACCCGGGCTGCGGGTCTCGATCGACGGCGGGATCAACCCCTCGACGGCGGGTGCCGCCGTGGCGGCCGGGGCGACGCAGTTGGTCGCCGGCTCGGCGATTTTCCGCAACGATGGCAACTACGCGGCGGCCCTGGTCGAGTTGACGCAGGCCGCCCGCCGCGGGAGCGCATGAGGTGGTGGCCACGGCCTCCACGGCCCGGCCCAGGCCCTTCGAATGACCCAGGTCGTCCTGATCCGACCCGGCGCGACCGTCTACGACGAGCAGAATCGGGTCCAAGGTACCCTCGATGTCCCCTTGAGCGATCGCGGTCGCGCCGAGGTCGCCCAGCTCGCCGCGACCCTCTCCGAGCCCCGCGCCGGCATCACCCTGGCGGCACTCTACTGCGGACCCGGCGAGAGCGTCCTCCGGACCGCCGAGGCCGTCGGCAAGGCGCTCGGCCTCCGGCCCAAGCGGATCGACGACCTCCGCAACCTCGACCAGGGGCTCTGGCAGGGGCTCCAGTTCAGCGAGATCAAGCGGCGGAACATGAAAGTCTTCCGCCAGTGGCTCGAGGATCCGGCCACGGTCTGCCCGCCGCTGGGCGAGACCATCGGCGGTGCCATGGAACGGATCAAGGCGGTGCTCCGGCCCCTGATCCGCCGCCACCAGGACGAGTCCCTCGGCCTGGTCGTCGCCGAGCCGATCGCCCAGTTGATCGCCTGCTATCTCCGGCGCGAGCCCCACGTCCAGCTCGATGACGACGTCCCCACCGGCGGCTTCGAGCGGATCGAAATCAACCCCGAACCGGGCCGCAACGGCCACATCTGATTACGGGTTCCAGGCATTTCATCCGCCCTGTCTGCTGATTTGAAATTTGAAATCTCGAATTTGAAATCCGAACGGGGCGCACAAGAGATCTGGAATGCGTATGATTCCGCCGAATTCAGGAGGGGACCATGTCCCTCAGACCAGGAGGGCAAGCGAACACCTGGCACGGACACTTCGAGCCCAAGCGGGTGCCCGAAGGGGTCTGGATGCGCTGTGAAGGCTGCCAGGCCACGCTCTTCCGCAAGCGCGTCGAGCAGAACCTCAACGTCTGCCACGAGTGCAACTACCATTTCTCGGTCTCCGCGGTCGACCGGATCGCGCAACTGCTCGACGCCGACACGTTCGAGGAGTGGTTCCCCGACCTCCGCCCCGGCGACCCGCTGGGGTTCAACGACCGCCGACCCTACCCCGAGCGGGTCCGCGCCGAGCAGGAGCGGACCGGGCTGAATGAGGCGGCGATCGTCGGCCAGGGGTTCATCAAGGGGATCCGGATCGTCTTCGGCCTGACCGACAGCGGCTTCATCATGGGGAGCATGGGCTCGGTCGTCGGCGAGAAGCTCACCCGCGCGATCGAGGAGGCCACCCTGCAGCGGCTCCCGCTGGTGATCGTCTCGGGCTCGGGAGGTGGGGCCCGGATGCACGAGGGGATCCTCTCGCTGATGCAGATGGCCAAGGTCTCGTCCGCGCTGGCGCGGCATCACGCGGCGGGGGGCCTCTACATCAGCGTCCTGACCCACCCGACGATGGGGGGGGTCGCGGCGAGCTTCGCCTCGCTCGGCGACATCATCCTGGCCGAGCCCAAGGCGCTGATCGGCTTCGCCGGGCCGAAAGTCATCGCCCAGACGGTCCGCGTCCAACTGCCCAGCGGCTTCCAGACGAGCGAGTTCCTCCTGGAGCACGGCTTCATCGATCGGATCGTCCACCGCCGTGACCTTCGGAGCATGCTCGCACAGTTGATCGATTATGCCTCGCCTTGATCGGCTGTGCCCCGGGTCCCTTGCCCGCGTGGCTCGCGGCTGTTCGTAGGCACCACGGCTCCCCCGCTCCCGTCTTGCCCGATCAGCTCCAGCAGCAGGTTATCCCGCGGGTAGGCGGGGCCGAGATACTGGCGGAACGCCTCGGCCTGCGTCACGCCGATCTCACGGCCCCGGCGCTCGCCCCAGCGGGCCTGGCTCTCGAGGTATTCGTCGATCCCGTGGTGCTTCCTCAGCCAGTGACGTTGGCTGCCGTGGCAGGCGAGCATCTGCCGCTTGAGCACGAAGACCCGTGAGATGTCGACGTGAAACCCCACCGCCACGGGCAAACCGTCGCGGCCGATCCCCTCGATCGGGTCCACGAAATAGAGGTGGGGGATCCTCGTCAAGGGGGGGGCGGGCTCCCACTGCCGGGTGACATAGTTGGGGATCGGCGCGGCGAAGCAGGCGTCGCGGACCAGCAGGCTGGTCATCTCGTGGTCGCAGAGGTAGTCGACCGGCGGCGCCGTCAGGACCAGGTCGGGGCGGACTCGGCGCAGGGCCTCGGTCACCTTCCTCCGCGACTCGTCGTCGTTGAAGATCGCCAGGTCGCGGAACTCGAGGCAGAGGTAATCGGCATCGATCAGGTTGGCCGACGCCCGCGCCTCGTTCCGGCGGAATTCGGCGATCGCCTCGGCGTCGTGCTCGGCGCTGCCGCAGTCGCCGGGGGTCATCGTCGCCAGGGTGATGTGGCAGCCCGCCTCGCGGAGCAGGGCCAGTGTGCCGGCGCACTGGAATTCCAGGTCGTCGGGGTGGGCGTGCAGGGCCAAAACGCGGATCGGCGGGTTCATGACGGCCTCCCTGGGCGTGCGGAATTTTCCTCGAGCGGCCCGATCTGAGGTTTACCGATCCCGGGTCCCTGAGGCAAGATCCTCGCCATCGCCGGCTCAAGAATCGCCGCTGGCATGTCCGATGCTACCGGAAGATTCGCCCGAGGATGAACGCCGCCCCCTTAGCATTCGAGATCTTTTGTGCGCTTTGTTCGGATCTCAAAATTGAGATTTCAGATTTCAAATCAGCAGACCGAACGCACGAAATCCCTGGAATCCGATGATACCCGAGAGGGTCCCCCCGAGATGTCGATGCCTCGACCTCACGTGCCGCTCTCTCCGCCGGCCTCGACGCGACGACGTCGGGTAACGCCCGGCCCGCCCGCCCGCGTCCGAGCGTCGGGGAGGGTGCCTTGGGGCGTGCTGGGGATGCTCGGGCTGATGGTGGCGATCGAGTCCTTCGTCGCGCGCCATCCGCTGGACTTCTCGGACCCCGTCAGCCTGAGCTGGCAGCTCGGTGCGCGGGACGCCCGCGACGAGGCGCCGGGGTGCTCGATCCTCTGCCTCGGCGACAGCCTGGTCAAGCACGCCGTCATCCCCAAGGTCGTCGCCGCGCACACGGGCCGGCGGGTCGTCAACCTGGCGCTGGCGCGCGGGCCCGCGCCGGCCACCTTCTTCCTGCTCCGCCGCGCGCTGGAGGCCGGCACGCGGCCGGAGGCCATCGTGGTCGACTTCAAGCCCAGCGTGCTCGTCGGCAGCCCCCGCTACAACCTCCGCTACTGGCAGGAGATCGTGTCGCCGCGCGAGTGCCTCGAGCTGGCCCGGACCACCGGCGGCAGCTCGCTCCTGACCGCGATCGTCCTGGGCCGGCTCCTCCCCACATTCCGGTCGCGCCTCGAAGTCCGGGACGCCGTCCTGGCGGCCCTCCGGGGCGAAGTGCCCCCCATGCGCCCGATCAACCGGGTCTGCCGGCGGAACTGGCGCGTCAACGATGGGGCCAATGTCGGGGCCCGGAACCCCGCCTTCACCGGCGAGGTCGGGCCCGATGAGCACCGGAAGCTCCTGTCGCACCTCTGGTACTGCCACCACGCCAATGCCGCCCATGTCCGCCGCCTCCTCGACCTGACCGCGGCGCGCGGCATCCGCGTCTACTGGCTCCTGCCGCCCCTCTCCCCCCAGCTCCAGGCCCGCCGCGAGCAATCGGGCGCCGAGGCGGGATATCTTCGATTCGTTCAATCGATGCACGCGCGATATCGTCACTTGACGATCATCGACGGCCGTCACGCGAGCTATGACCACACGCTCTTCGTCGACGCGACCCATCTCAACGGCCAGGGGGCCAATACATTGAGCACCGACCTTGCCTCCCTGCTCGATCGCGACCGGGCCGCCCTGGCTCCTGGCCCGCGCTGGGTGGACCTGCCCGCTTATCGTCCCCGACCTGTCATCGTCCCGCTCGAGGATGTCGAGCAATCGAGGAGGGTACTCTCGATCTCCCACGGGTCCCTCACCTTCACACGCCGAAAGGGTGAGCGAGGTTGAGCCTCCGATGCTAGGCCCCGGAACGCGACGCGTCCGATCGAGCCAACCCTGGTCCGAAAAGCCTCTCAATCGCGTAGCTTCGGAATTCTCTGACCTCAAAATCCACGATCCGCATGCTCGCGTGATCCCGAGGACGGTTAAACTAGAGAATT
>JAFANO010000576.1 GCA_019232645.1 Planctomycetaceae bacterium
CGGACGCTCGACCCGACCGGCGCCCCGGCCTTCCGCCGGGCGATCGAGGCCCTCGAGGGCCTCTACCACCCGAACGTCGTGGCGGTCCAGCTCAACCTGCTCGGCAGCCACGACCTGCCCCGGTTCCTCGCGCTGGCGCGGGGCGACGTGTCGGCGCTGCGGCTGGCGACGCTCTTCCAGATGACCTACACCGGCGCCCCGTCGATCTACTACGGCGACGAGATCGGCATGAGAGGCGGCCACGACCCGGCCAACCGGGGCGCGTTCCCGTGGTATAGCTCCGAGACCTGGGACAATCGCCTGCTCCACGACTTCCAGCGCCTGATCGCGCTCCGGAAATCGCGGCCCGCCCTGCGGAGGGGCTCGTTCCGGATGCTCCACGCCCACGACGACGTCTTCGTCCACGCCCGACAGCTCGGGAACGAGACGGTGGTCGTGGCCCTCAACGCCTCCGCCTCTTCGAAGCGGGTGGACGTGCCCCTCGAGGGCCTCCTCTTCGACGGCGCCGGCCTCGACGAGGTCTGGGCGCACGAGTCGGTGAAGGCGGAGGCGGGGGCGCTCCGAGGGCTGAAGCTCGGCCCGCGATCGGGGCGGGTCTTCGCCACGGCGCCGCCATGAGCGGGCCGTCCGTCCCGCCCGGTTGGCGGCTGCCCGAGGGGGTCAACGCCGCGCTCTGGGAATACACGCACAACCCCCGGCTCGCCGAGGAGGAGGACGAGTTCTTCCGGGGCCATCCCCTGTTCGAGGCCGACGCCCGGGCGCTCGACGCCCGGTTCCTCGAGCCCGGGCCGCTCGTGGACCTGGGTTCCGGGACCGGCCGGCATGCCCTCCGGTTCGCCCGCCGCGGGTTCCCGGTCGTCGCGGTCGAGCTGTCGCACGCGATGCTCCGGGTGCTCGGGGCCAGGGCCGGAGGCCTCCCCCTGCTCGGCGTCGAGGCGAACCTCTGCCGCCTCGGCTGCTTCCCCGACACGACCTTCCGCTACGCGCTGTTGATGTTCAGCACGCTGGGGATGATCCGGGGGGCGACGGCTCGGAGCAGGGCGCTGGCCGAGGCGTTCCGGATCCTCCAACCGGGCGGCCGCCTGGCGCTGCACGCGCATAACTTCTGGCTCAACCTCCGCGACCGCCAGGGGCGACGCTGGCTGCTCGGTCAGGGGCTGATGGCGCTGAGCGGCCGTGGCGACGTCGGCGACCGAAGGATGACCTATCGGGGCATCCCCGGGATGGTGGTCCACCTGTATCGCTGGACAGAGTTGCGACGGGCGTTCAGTGACGCCGGCTTCCGGATCGACGAGGCCCTGCCGATCGACGCCATCCGGTCCGAGCCGATCGCGGTCCCCTGGCTGGCGCAGGGGTTCCGTGCGGGTGGCTGGATCGTGTTCGCCAGCCGGCCGTAGGACCTCTTCAAACCCACGCCAGTCGTTTGGGTAAGGGGATCTGTCCTGCCGGCCCGTGGTCGACGTTGGAATACTGGAATCGGATGGAATTGGATCGGGAAGGTCCTGCCTTCGTTGCTCTGCTTGACCTCCTGGAAGACGTTCCTGAGATCGCCCCATCTCCCTTTTCCTGCACCATGATTGTGGATGCAGGCCCGGCACGACCCCGCCGGCACTCGGGCCGGGAGGCCGAATTGAGCGAGCAAAGCGGCGTCGGGGCCGGCCGTGCGTCAGATCTGATAGTCGAGCACGGAGACCTCCTCGGGATTGGAGGCTGTGCCGCGGTAGCGGAGCATGGGGCTCTCGATCGTGACGGTGGTATAGGGGGGGATGCTGCGGGTGATCCAGGCGGAGGAGCCGATGACGGAGTGATGGCCGATGACGGTCTTGCCGCCGAGGATCGTGGCATTGGCATAGATGACGACCTCGTCCTCGATGGTCGGGTGCCGCTTGACGTTCCGGAGGATATTACCATCCTCGTCGCGCGGGAAGCTGAGCGCGCCGAGAGTCACACCCTGGTAGATCTTGACGCCATCGCCGATGTGCGTCGTCTCGCCGATGACGACGCCGGTGCCGTGGTCGCTGAAGAAGCGGCGGCCGATTGTGGCGCCGGGGTGGATGTCGATGCCGGTCTTGCCGTGCGCGTACTCGGTCATCATCCGGGGGATGAGCGGCACGCCCAGGCCGTGGAGCTCGTGCGCGATCCGGAAGACGGTGATCGCCGCGAGGCCCGGGTAGCAGAAGATGATCTCGTCGAGGTTCTTGGCGGCCGGGTCGCCCTGGTACGCGGCCGTGACGTCCTCGGAGAGGGTCTTGCGGAGCGCGGGGATCGATTCGAGCAGGCGGATCGCGATGAGCTGGGCCTCGGCCTCGAAGTCGGTCTCCAGCTCGCTGGTCTTGCAGTCGTGTCGGAAGGCGCGCGCGATTTGTTGGGTGAGCCGGTCGTGCAGGCTGTCGATCAGGTCACCGACGTGATAGCCGACATTGCCGAGATGGAGGTTCTGGCGGCGCCCGTAGCCGGGGAAGAGGATCTCGCGGAGGTCCGCCAAGATCTCGACGACCTCGCGGTAGCTGGGCAACGGCGAATGCCCGAGATGGTTCGTCCCACCACACTCCTCGTACGTCCCGACGATCCGCTCGGTCAGCGCGGGTAACGACTCCTTGAGCCGAATGTCGGTCGCCATCCTCGCCTCCCCTAAACTGAACCCGCCGCTGGCATTGAGAAACCGATGGCGCGGGAGAGGTCAGAACATTGTAGTAGCCAAGGTCCGGGGAATCAATCAGCGGCGAGTCGGACGGATGCCCCGGGGTGAGCGTGTTGCCGAAGGCAAATCCCGGTCAGCGGCTGAAGCCGGGGGCATGCAGCTCGACGCGCATGGGTTCCGGCCATGGTCGTTGTCCACCGCTCCATCAGGGACGCTGAGGGATCCCCTCTCGACTCCGTGGCCGAGGTCGCTGTTCGGAACCGAGTGCGTCTCACCCATCTCATCCGTTGACCCCTCGACAGGGGTGTCTTCAAGCGATGACCCAAGGATACCAGGAAAAAAGTCCGGGTGGACAGGATGTTGACCGGTTTCCACACCATGGCTACGCGGCGCCTCCCCACGCCTGAACGCGGGGGTCTCCGCCGCTGATGAGGTTTGATGAGTGAATGGAATACTCCGTACACCAGGGTCATCGGTGTATGCTCGGGATTTCAGTAGGCCTTTGTTCACGGAGACCCCTGTGATGCCCCCGTCCTCGACGCCGAAGCTGACCGCCTCGTCCCGACCCTGCGCCCGAGCGTCGAGGCCGAGCTGACTCGGCCCAGGCGTTCTGCGGCGGTGACGCGGCCGCCGCCCGGGCCCTGAGGGACTTGTGGAGCCACCAGAAGAACCACGCGGGAAGCGGCGTGATCCTGACGACGCTGGAGGCGTTGAACCTGAGCGGTCGTTCCCTCGCCACGCTGGAGGCGGACCGTCAGGTGACCGATTTCAGGGGCGCAGTTCAGA
>JAFANO010000601.1 GCA_019232645.1 Planctomycetaceae bacterium
ACCCGCACGACGTCGAGACCGTCAGGGCCGCCCAGGCCGCGCTGCGGATGGAGTGGTGCGTCTCCCGGCCGGAAGACCAGGTTGAGAAGGGCGGCGACGCCGCCAAGTCTCGCTTCGCGTGGCTTTTCAAGTTCCTCCGGTCGGGCCGGCTTGAGGTCCGCGTCTTGCCGGACGAGAAGTTCAGCCTGATTCACGGCAAGGCCGGAGACATCACGCTGGTCGATGGGCAAAAGATCAGCTTCCTGGGTCGCGTCAACGAGGCCTTCTCCGCCTGCGGATCAACGACGAGCTGCTCTACAAGCGGCATCTCCCCCTCTTGCGGTCGGCTCAATCGATGCCCTACTCTGGGGAGGCGAATCGTCGCGCAATCATGGACCCGGGGGAAAGGACCCGATGGATCAGGACAGGCTTGCCGCCGAGCTGGAGTTCGTCATGGGGCTGGCGACCGAGGCCGCCGCGAGGGCGCGGGAGCGCTCGGCGCGGGTCCGCCCCCAGGAGAAGGACAACCGCAGCTACGTGACCGACCTCGACCACGACCTGGAGCGGATGATCCGCGCGCGGCTGGGCGAGCAGTTCCCCGACGACCTCCTGACCGGCGAGGAGTATGCGGCGGCGGGCGGGTCGGGGCCGAGGCAGTGGTCGATCGACCCGATCGACGGCACGGGCAACCTGGTGCACGGCCTGCCGCTCTGGGCGATCAGCATCGGCCTGCTCGACGCGGGCGAGCCGGTCCTGGGCGTGATCGCGGTCCCCCCGCTGCGCGAGCTGTTCTGGGCGACCCGGGGCGGCGGCGCCTGGTGCGACGGGGTCCGGCTCCGGGTGCGGGACGCCGACGCGTTCCACTCCCAGGACAACGTCTGCGTCGGGAACACCGCGCTGCGGGCCCTCGACCCCCGGGCGCTGCCGGGGAAGCTCCGCGACCTGGGCAGCGCCTGCTGCGAGATGGCCTTCGTCGCCTGCGGCCGGCTCCAGGCCTGCACCTTCCTGGGCGAGGCGCTGCACGACGTCGCCGCCGGGACCGTCCTGGCCGCCGAGGCCGGCTGCGGCTTCGCCACGATCGACGGCCAGTACCTCACGCCCACCGAGATGGTCGCGCGGACCCCCGTCGCCCGGCCCACCTTCATCGCCTCGCCCCGGCGGCTCGCGGCGCTCCTGGCCACGGCCCGGCTCTTGTGAGACGGGTTCCAGGAATTTCGTGCGCCCTGTCTGCTGATTGGAAAGAGGAAGTCTCAAATGTGAGATCCGGACAGAGCGCACGAACCGGCCGCCGAGGCAATCGCCTCGGGCGCGGGTCTGATGGGCTCGGAGCGGATCGCGAGGGGCCGCGGCTCCGCGAGCCGAACCCTTGACCTGGCCAGACCTGAAGGGGCTTGCCCGGGGCAGAGGGCGCGACATATGGGACACTGGGGCGTCAAGAGTTATGAGAACGACGACGCGGCCGACGCCCTCGACGCCGGCTTCGACCGCGTGCACGGCCCGCTCTACGAAGAGCTGATGGACGACCGCAACCCGATGACCGTCGACCAAATCCAGCAGCGACTCGCAAACCCCGAGACGCTGGCCGCCGCCATCGAGGGGCTAGGCGAGTCGATCGGCCTGCCCTTCGAGGAGTGGGACGAGGTCGAGCGGCTCGCCTTCGCCGGCGTCGTCGTCCGCCACGCCGAGCTGGGCGTGCCCATCCCCGACGACTGGCGCGACCGGGCAATCGGCTGGCTCGAGGACGAGGCGATCGACTGGGAGGAGGCCACCAAGCGCCGCCTCCGTCGCGAGCGGGAGATCACCCTGCTCACGAAGATGGCCGGGACCTGAGCCCCGATCCCCCGCGTGGTCCCCGGCCCTCGGGAGGACCGTCGGGCCGGTTGCACGGGGGAGGAGGGTCGGACGGTCCCGGGGGCTTGTGGAGGGCTCGGGCCCCGGTCTTTCGATGCATCGGCCTCACGACCCGTCCGATCTCAGCAGAAGACCGGGGGAGCGGGCCGGAGACCGGCCCGCCCGGACCACCCGGACGGGGAGGATGCGCGGTGAAGACCCAGGACTCGACGACGGCAAGGCGTCCCGGGCCGATCGGCTCGGCGGCGAGGATGGCGCTGGTCTTGCTCGCCCTCCTGCATGGCGCGACGGGCCCCGCTCTCGGGCAATCCGACGAGGCCAACAAGCAGACCGAGGCGCCGCGTGCGCTGGCCGATGAGTCGTGGGTCGGCCGCAAGGTCGTCCTCCGGGGCCCCGATGCGCAGGTGAAGGTCGACAAGCGCGTCGTCGCGACCGGCCAGGTCTTTCGCGTGTACCGGGTCGATCGCGGCGTCGGCGACTGGCTCTGGGTCGTCGCGGACGACGTCGCCGGCTGGGCCGTGAAGGACCGGGTCGTCCCGGTCGAGCAGGCGTGGGACGAGAGCAACCGCGCGATCGAGAACGACCCGAACGCGGCCTGGGCCTACTCCTGGCGCGGCGCGCTCGCCGCGGAGCGGCGGGATTGGGACCGAGCCCTTGCCGACTTCGACGCGGCGATCCGGCTGGGCCAGGCCGACGCGGCGACCTTCGGCAACCGGGGCCTCGCCTGGGCCTGCAAGCGGCAGTTCGCCGCGGCGATCGCCGACTTCGACGAGGTGCTCCGCCGCGACCCCAACGACGCTCGGGCCTACGAGGACCGGGCCGACGCCTGGCTGGCGCTCAACGACTACGAGCGGGCGCTGGCCGACTTCGACGCGGCGGTCCGGCTCCAGCCGGGCAATGCCCGCGCGCGCTGCGGCCGGGGCATCGCGAAGCTCCGCAAGCAGGACCCCTCGGCGCTCGACGACCTCGACGCAGCGATCCGGCTCGATCGTCGGTGCGCCCTGGCCTATGTACATCGGGCCGGCGTGTGGGCCTCGCGGAACGAGCGCGATCGGGCGCTAGCCGACTTTGACGAGGCCATCCGACTCAACCCGTGGCTCGCGACGGCCCGCGACCATCGCGGCCGCTTCTGGATCGCCTCGGGCGACCCCCGCCGGGCGCTGGTCGACTTCGAGGAGGCCGTCCGGCTCGACCCGAACCAGGCGTCCGCCCACCGCAACCGGGGAGTCGCCCTCTGCGCGGTGAAGTCCTACTCTCGGGCGCTGGCCGACTTCAATGAGGCCATCCGGCTCGACCCGGGCGACCCCGAGGCGTATGCAGGACGCGCCTGGCTCTGGGCCACCTGCCCCGACCAGAAGTTCCGCGACGCGAGGCGCGCCGTCGAGTCGGCGACCCGCGCCTGCGAGCTGGGAAGATGGTCGTGTGCCCATTGCCTCGACGTCCTGGCCGCCGCGCAGGCCGAGGCCGGCGACTTCGTCGCGGCGGCCGAGTCGGAGGCCCGGGCGATGGCCACCGCGCGCGTCGGCGATCCCGATCGGGCGGCGTACCTGAATCGGCTGTCCCTCTATCAGGGGAAGAAGACCTATCGCGACGGCCCGCGCCGGGGCCCGGAGGAGCCGATCGCATCGGCCCCCGCGAGACGGCCCACGGGAGCCCGATAATGGTTCAGCGAGGGACGTACCAGCCCGCCCCTGGCCTCGACGACCGTGCCGAGGCCGAGGCGCTTCGGGCCTTCGAATACGGGTCCCAGGGATTTTGTGCACCGATCTGCTGATTTGAAATTTGAAATCTCAAATGTGAGATCCGGACAAAGGGCACAAAATATCTGGAATGCGTATAAGCCCATGAAGGTTCCATGGCCGCCCATCCGATCATAGGCCCCCCGGCCCGCGACCGGTAGACCTGAGTCTCTGACCATCCACACCTCCCACCACCTCAGCTTCGGGCTGTCGTCCGAGGGTCGATCCGTCTCTCCGGGTCGGGCCTGAGATTTGCAAGCCCAAACCCTGTCGCGGAAGACTTCACGAGGATCGTCGTGTCGGGCCGTGGGTAGGCCCAACGATCGGGTCCGTGCTCGACTTACACGTTCTTTTTACGAGGGAGACACCCGGATGGACCGCCGCGAGATGCTGGGCATGCTGGGCGCCGGTGCGCTGGGGCTTTCGGCGCTATCGGCGAGTGCGTCCGACGAGAAGTGCGACGCCTCTTGTTGCGAGCTGGACAAGGTCCACGAAGACTGCTTGAAGATGTGCGCCAAGTGCGCCAAGGTCTGCGACCAAACCTTCCACCACTGCTACATGGAGCTGTCCCAGGGCAAGAAGGAGTACGCCAAAGCGCTCCACCTGGCCTCCGACTGCGCGGAGTTCTGCGGCCTGTCGGCGTGCATGATCGCCAAGCACAGCCCGCTGATGGCCTACTCCTGCACCGCCTGCGCCGAGGCGTGCAAGGCGACCGCCGCCGAGGTCGAGAAGTTCGACTCGGAGGTGATGAAGCACGCTGCCAAGAAGCTCCACGACTGCGAGCGGTCCTGCCGTGAGATGGTCGCCAGCATGAAGGGGAGCGACCACGGCGGCTCGACGTCCTGAAGCCGGTCCCGATGCGGCACCGAAGCCCCTCGGCCTCGGACCCGCCCTCGCCCCGTCGTTGCATCGGGCGAGGGCGTTTTTGCTGGCGTCGGACACCCGGTTGGTCCATCCTGGAGGGCCGATCCCCTGAATTCGGGGAGGATGGAGATCCGCCACCGACCACCCGCCACCTGCCCACCGTGATCCGGCATTCATGAGGTGCGTTCGATGAGAAGGACGATCGCGACAGCCCTGGCCCTCGCCGGCCTGGCCGTCCCGGCGGCGCCCCCGTCGCTGGCGGCCGCGTTCCCGACGTTCTCAACGCAGGAGATCGATCCGCACGTCGGCGACGTCTGCTACTCGGTGACGACTGCCGACGTCAACGGCGACCGCAAGCCCGACGTCGTGGCCGTGACCGAGGAGGCTGTCGTCTGGTTCGCCAACCCGACCTGGGAGAAGCACGTCATCATCCGGGGGGCCACCCAGCGCGACAACGTCTGCATCCAGGCGCACGACATCGACGGCGACGGCCGGGTCGACTTCGCGCTGGGGGCGGCCTGGCAGCCGACCAACACCCAGACCGGCGGCACGCTCCAGTGGCTCCGACGGACCGGGCCGGACAACGCGCCCTGGCAGGTGATCCCGATCGGGTCGGAGCCGACGCTGCACCGGATCCGCTGGGGCGACGTGATGGGCACGGGCAAGGCACAGCTCGTCGTCGCCCCGCTCCAGGGCCGGGGGACGAAGGGGCCGGACTGGGGATCGGGCAACGGCGTCCGACTCCTGGTCTATACCGTCCCCGACGACCCGGTCAAGGGCCCCTGGCCGGTCGAGGTCGCCGACGACGCGCTGCACACGATCCACAACCTGCAGGTCACCGACTTCGATCGCGACGGCAAGGACGAGGTCATCGTCGCCGCCTGGGAGGGGGTCTTCCTGATCAAGCGCGACACGGACGGCCGCTGGTCGCGGCGGCAGCTCGGCTCGGGCGACCAGGAGGCGTCGCCGTCGAAGGGGGCGAGCGAGGTCAAGGTGGCCCACCTGGCCGACGACCGCCACTACATCGCCACAATCGAGCCCTGGCACGGCTTCCAGGTCGTCGTGTATACTCCCCCGAGGCGGGGGGGTGGCCTCTGGGATCGCCGGGTCGTCGACGCGCCCGTCCAGTGGGGCCACGCCGTCTGGTGCGCCGACCTCGACGGCGACGGCGACCAGGAATTGATCGTCGGCCAGCGCGACCCGAGCAAGGACCCCGGACGCATGCCGAAAGGCCCAGGCATCTGGGTCTACGACCCGAAAGGCGGCTCGTCGCCACTGGCATTCACCCGGCACATCATCGACGACGGCGGCATCGGCACCGAGGACTTGGTCGCCGCCGACCTCGACGGCGACCAGCGGCTCGACCTCGTGGCCGGCGGCCGATCCACGCACAATGTCAAGATTTACTGGAATCGGCCGAAGAAATGAAAGAGGGACTCGTCCGCCGCGCCACACCGCGATGCGGCGGCCGTCGGGCTCCGCTTGTCAATCATCGAACGGTTGACCAAAATATAACGTATCTGGAGACGGCGGAGGACGTCGCCCCTCAACCGACCCTTCCCGGACTCGCCGCATGCTCGCGGCAGGCCTCCGAATTTTCGAGGCGATCCACCCTCCGTTCATCAGGGAGAATTTACTTTGGCGACCAGCAATCCTGTTTTCTCGAACGAGATCTTCACCAATTACGCGCCGGACTACAGTGTCAGCCGGAGCACGGCGATGACCGTGCAGGGCACCGTCGGCAAGGCGTTCGCGCTGCTGGCCATCCTGTCGGCGACCGCCATCTGGTCGTGGAACGCGAGCAGCCAGGATCAGCTCCAGCCGATCGTCTTCCCGGCCTCGCTGCTCGGCGGCTTCATCCTGGCCATGATCACCACCTTCCGGCCGAGCGTCGCTCCCTGGACCGCGCCGCTCTACGCGGCGTTCGAGGGGGTGTTCCTGGGGACGCTCTCGTTCTTCATCGAGCACCGGCTGGGCAAGGGCTATCCGGGCATCGCGCTGCAGGCGGTCTCGATGACCTGCGGCACCCTGTTCTGCATGCTCTTCGTCTACGGGTCGGGGCTGATCCGGGTCACCGACAAGCTGAGGGCCGGCATCGTGGCGGCCACCGGCGCGGTCTGCCTGGTTTACCTCGTCGCGATGGTCCTGAGCTTCTTCAGCATCCGAGTCCCGTTCCTCTATGACGCCTCGCCGCTCGGGATCGGGATCAGCCTGTTCGTGGTCGGCCTGGCCGCGTTCAACCTGCTGCTCGACTTCGACTTCATCGAGAAGGGGGCCCGCGCCGCGCTGCCGAGGTACATGGAGTGGTACGGCGCCTTCGGCCTGATGGTCACCCTGGTCTGGCTCTACCTCGAGATCCTCCGCCTGCTCACGAAGCTCCAGGACCGGCGCTGATCTGAGTGGGCCCTTCGCCCCATCGGAAAACCCGGCCCCTCGCGAGGGGCCGGGTTTTTTCGTCCTCTCTCGGAATGAGGATATGGGGACGCTCAGCACGATTCAGGCGGGTCGGGCGGGAGCGCCCCCACGGCCGCGAGGCCGCACGCTCGTACATCCCCTTGAGCTGGTCGTGTCCCCAGATCATTGAAACGACCACCGACTGGGGCTGTTAGGAAATAAATTGAACAATCACCGCCTCGGGGAGATGGTGTAGTTCCACTCCCCATGAAACTC
>JAFANO010000689.1 GCA_019232645.1 Planctomycetaceae bacterium
GGTCGCTGACCGCGGCACCGACCCGCCGCGTCCCGAAATCAAGACCCAGCACCCTGGGCATAATTGATTCCAGAAAGGAGATTCACCACAGAGTGCACAGAAAAGAAGATTCACCACAGAGCACACAGAGAGAAAGACCGAGAAATAGAGAAGAGAAATCAAGAAAGAAAAAGGACTGGATATAATAAATCTTTCAAGATCGAATCCCTTAATTTATATTTTTTCATCCTCTCTTTATAAAGATTTAGGGCGGAAATCCCACCCTTTAGGGGTGGGAGGAAGCCCGCGTCTCCCCCGTGTTGAAACCGATCAGCATCCTGGACACCCGGACCTTCCCCCGGTATCCTGAGAGCATCGAAGACACAAGCCGCCAAGGCACCCCGCGAGGGGCAACTGTTTCGTGCGGTTCAAGACCGGGGTCGGATCTCGAAGCGGACATGCCGGATCCCCCTCTCGAAGACACTTCGGTACACGCCTCCCGTCTCGGATGGGAGGGCCAGGCCGCTCCTAACCCGGCCTGAACTGGACGGCGGGAAAAACGGACGCCGAGCCGGAAAGCCTACACCCTTCAGGGGTGGGCAGGTTACAAATACGAACCGAAGCCGCTCTTGTCGAGTCCCCCGACGAGCGCCTTGAGCTTGTCGAGCTGATCCTTCCTGGCCACGAGGGTCGCGCCGCCCGACTGGACGATCACCAGCTCATCGACGCCGAGCGTCGCGATGAGGCCACCGTCATCGGAGATGATGATGCTGTCGCGGGTCTCGAAGGCGAACACGCTCCCTTGCTTGGTGTTGCCATCGGCGTCGGGGGGGATGAGGCTCGTCAGGGCGCGCCAGTCGCCGACGTCGTTCCAGTCGTAGACGACCTCGAGCACGCGGACGTTCGTCACCTTCTCCATGACAGCCTTGTCGATCGGGATTTTCTCCAGCTCGGGATACTCGCGGGCAATGACCGCCGCCTCATCGGGCGTGCCGATCGCCCGGCCGACCCGATCGAGGGCCTCCGCCAGCCGGGGACGATGCTTCGCCAGCGCGCCGAGGATGGCCCGCGCCCGCCAGACGAAGATGCCCGAGTTCCAGGCGAATCGGCCCTCGGCCAGGAACCGCTCGGCGGTGGGCCGGTCGGGTTTCTCCCGGAATTGGACGACGGCGTGCAGCGCGATCCCCTCGACCGGGGGCAACGCCTCGCCGCGCTCGATATAGCCATAGCCGGTCTCGGGCCGCGTCGGCTTGACCCCGAAGGTCACGAACGCCCCCGGATCCTCCTCGAGGACCGCGACCGCCGCGCGGACGGTCGTCCGGAATATCTCGGGCGGCTGGATGACGTGGTCGGCCGGCATCACGATCATCGTGCCTTCGGGGTCGTTCCGCGCGACGATCGACGCCGCCAGGCCGACGCACGGCGCGGTGTCTCGCGAGCAGGGCTCGGCCACGATGTTCTCGGCGGGCAGCCCCGGCAACTGCGCCCGGACCGCCTCGGCCTGATCGGCCCCCGTGACGATCAGGGTCCGCTCGGGCGGGACCAGCGGCGCGATCCGCGCGACGGTCTGCTGGAGCATCGTCGCGTCGCCGAAGAGGGGGAGCAGCTGCTTGGGGCGATCGCGTCGGCTCTTGGGCCAGAACCGGGTGCCACTCCCCCCGGCCATCACGACGGCATGAAGCATGACAGTTCCGTCCTCCTCAAGGGTGCCCGACACGCGGCGGGCCTCACTTCAAATACAGGGGGGCCTCGACCACCAAGCCCGGCTCCAGCTTGCTCCTCAGCTCCTCGTCATCGAGGGCGAACAGCGGGCTGATCTCGATGCCGAACGGGACCGTGCCGTTCGAGCGTCGGGGTACGGTCGCCCCGGCGCGCTCGAGCCAGTCGGCGAACAGGTCGCTCATCCGCTGGCGGACCGTCGCGGGCGAGTCGGGGCCCGTGGCGTTCTTGAGCGGTTCGAACTCGACGGCGCGGTCGGTCTCGACGATCGTCCAGCGCTCGGCCAGCGGCAGGGCATCGAAGATGAACCGCTCGAACTTCATGGCGTTCGGGCCGGTCGGCTGGACCAGGGCGCCCGACTCATCGACGTACGGCACCTTCTTGAGGGCGCGGTGGAAGG
>JAFANO010000095.1 GCA_019232645.1 Planctomycetaceae bacterium
GCCGAGGACCGCCGTGCGAGCCAGGCGGAGGCGTTGGGCCGGCTGGAGACAGCCGAGCATCGCTCTCACGACCAGGCTCGACAGGACCGTCGCCGCCAGGGTCGCGTCGAGCAGCATCCCGCCGGGACAATCGACCCAGGCCCCCATGCCGAGAGTCCCCGGAAGGCACTTATCCGATGTTAGGCGAGGTGATGTGATGCAATGCGACGTGCTGCGCCGTAGCGCGGAACCGGACCTCGGGGATCAGACCTCCTCGGCCGGGACCATCTCGGCCATGCCCGCCCGCGCGGCGCTCTGGCGCTGGGCCTCGTCGATCATGGCGCGGAGCCGGTCGAACTCGTCGGGTGTCGGCGATTTCGAATCGAGCAGGGCGACGATCACCCGGTCCAGGGCGCCGTCGAAGACGCGATCGACGAACCGACGGGTCAGCTCACGGATCGTACGGTCCGATGACTTCTTGGGGATGTAAATGAACGTACGTCCTTCCACGACGTGGCGGACCAGCCCCTTCTTGTCCTCCATGATGTTGAGTAGCGTCTGCACCGTGCTATAGGCGACCGGCCCGGCCGTCTTATTCAGGTCTTCTTGCACTTCGCGGACGCTCGCTTTGCCGCGCTCCCAGAGGACCTTCAGGATCTCCAGCTCACGATCGGTGACCATCTGGACCTTGCGCATGGGATCTTCTCCTTGCCCCGATAAACGAGATGAATCGTTTCCGTAAAGTAACTCCTGGCATGACCCTTGGCAACCCGGTGCCCGTTGGATTCCACCTCGGCGATGGTCTTGCCGATCGATCCTCCCGCGTGTCGTCGCGGTGTCGCGACGCCGATGACCCATCAGCCCCATTCACATCATCCTTGATCCTTGCAATCGCCCAGCCGTCACAATTAAGGATCTTCGCCCCACACGGCCTCCAGCCGCCGGGCGAGCAGGTCAGGGAACAGCTTGTACCACCGCTGGTTCAAGGGGGAGGGATGGGGCAGGGGGAGGAGCGTTAGCGGCTTGCGGACCATCCCCGACTCGGCGGTCGCCTCGAGGACGCACGGCAGCTCGGCCTCGTAGCGGTCCTCACGCGCCCAGAGCGCGTCGAAGGCAGCCGGGTCGGTGTAGGGGACGAACCACTGGAAGGCCTCGGTGCCGAGGGTGATGACGCGATCGCCCCGCCAGTGGATCGCCAGCAGTTCGGAGAGGAAGGGGCGGAAGCGTTCCTTGACCGACCTGGCGTACGCCTTGTTGCCCGGGGGCTTGTAAGGCACGGTGTTGGTCAGCAGCGCGTGCTCCAGCGCCGACTCGAGGCGACGGTCCGACTCCGGCGGCGGCCCCCCGTGCCAGGCCTCGTAGAGCCCGAGCCGCACGAGCCGCCCCCCCGCGCCGATCAGCGGCTGCCCCTCCGCCACCTCGTCCTTGCCCAGGTCGCGCCCGAAGACGCAGACCGGCGCCTCGAGTGTGCCGGCGAACAGGATCGGCTGCTTCGGGTCCTTTCCCACCTTTTTGTAGACGGACGCGTCAATGGGGAAGTCCGCGCGCTCTGCCTCGCGGCGGATGTCCTCGATGAGCTGCTCGATGGTGCGCAAGGCTCGATTCCTGAGTGTCGGGTCCTGGGTGCCGGGTGGAGCCACGGACGTGAGGCGGATCTCGCCATCCGGCGCGAATCACGACGCACTTCGGATGCCGGGCGAACCCGGGTGTCCGGGTGTCGCGGGTTTGGGCTTTTGTGCTAAGCTTCTTATAACGACGGCCGACCGAGGTCGCGAGCGGGGTACGGGTCGAGGTCGCGCGGAGAGTCCGAGGAGGGCGGTGAGGTGGACCAGAGATGACGCGGATCGCAGTCTACGACACGACGTTGCGCGACGGGAGCCAGGGCGAGGGGGTGAACTTCTCACTCCAGGACAAGCTGCTCATCACGCAGCGGCTCGACGAGCTCGGGGTCGACTACGTCGAGGGGGGCTATCCGCTCTCGAACCCCAAGGACGCTGCCTACTTCCGCGCGGTCCGCGACCTCGTCCTGGGCCACACCCGGGTCTCGGCATTCGGGATGACCCGCCGGCGCGACGTCGCGGCCGAGGACGACGCCGGCATGAAGGCGCTGGTGGCTGCCCGTACCCCAGCCGTCACGATCGTCGGCAAGAGCTGGGACCTGCACGTCCACGACGTCCTCGGCGTCTCGCTCGACGAGAACCTGCGGATGATCTCCGACTCGGTCGCCTTCTGCGCCGCGCACGTCGGCGAGGTGATCTACGACGCCGAGCACTTCTTCGACGGCTTCGCGCGCAACCCCGACTACGCCCTGGGGACGCTCCAGGCGGCCGCCTCGGCCGGGGCGCGCTGGATCGTGCTCTGCGACACCAACGGCGGCACGCTCCCCGAGGAGGTCGCCGGG
>JAFANO010000135.1 GCA_019232645.1 Planctomycetaceae bacterium
GCGTACCACTCGGGAAAATTGATCTCCCCGAACACGGTCCAGTACGCGAGCCGGGAATCCCCCGCCGGGGGCGGGCCTGAGGTCCACCAGTTCGCCAGGGGATCGACCCGGAGCCACCACCCCACGACCAGCCCCACGATGCCCAGGACCAGGCCGTTCGCCAGGGACAGCAGCCGCCGCGCGTTCGGGTCGAAGGGCCGCCCTTCCGTGACCTTGCCGGCGGCCAGGACGCTCCAGGTGCCGAGCAGCGCCATAACGATGAGGTGCGCGACCTGTTGAGGCGCGGCCTGGACGTCCAGGCCGAGCAGCGCGCCGGCGGCCAGGCCGAGCAGGGCGGTCGTCACGGCGGCCCAGAGCATCGACGAGGCCAGCTCGGCGACCCGGATTCGGCCGGCGGGCAGCGGTGGCGGGGCGGCCCCGGGCCTCGTCTCGACGGCCGGGGCCTGCCGGGCCTCGGCCGCCCTCGGCCGGCAGCCGGCCGAGGTCCATTTCGCCCAGATCCGTTTGTGGACCATCGGCCAGATGTGCGGCGGACGCGTGTCGGGTCCGATGTAAAAGACCGGCTCCTCGGGGCCGATCCGGAGGATTTCCTCCTCTCCCTCGGCCTTCGGCCCGGGGGCGGCCGCGGGCGCGACGGCGGCGGTGGGGGGCGGGGTAGGCGCGACCTGGCCGGCGCCGATGAACCGGACGTCGGCCGGTCGGGGCGCGTCCTCGGGCGGGAGCAACTCGTGGACCCGGCCCGGTCGCTCCGCCGGGTCCTTCGCCAGCGCGCGGGCGACGATCGTCTGGTACGGCTCGGGCAACTGCGACAGGTCGGGACGCGCCGTCAGGTGCTTCATCAGGATCTCGCCGACGGTCTCCCCCTCGAATGGCACGCGGCCGGTGAGCATCTCGTAGAGGATGACGCCGATGGCGTAGATGTCGATCGGCTTGTGGTATTTGCCCGAGGCGATCTCGGGCGCCATGTAGTGGCAGGTGCCGATGCTCTCGGAGTGCCCCGTCTCCTGGCCGGCGTGGATCAGCTTGGCCAAGCCGTAGTCGCCGATCTTGACGATCCCCTCCTCTATGAACAGGTTGGCCGGCTTCAGGTCGCGGTGCACGATGCCGTGGTCGTGGAGGTAGGCGACCCCCTCGACCAGCCCCTTGAGCCAGGCGCGGACCTCGGCCAGCGGCAGGCCATCGGGGTGCCGCGCCAGGACCTGCGCCAGGCTCGGGCCGGCGACATACTCCATGACGACGAACGTGTCGCCCGACTCGTCGCTCTTGAGGTCGTAGATCGTCAGCAGGTTCGGGCACTTCAGGTTCATGCACTGCACGACCCCTCGGCGCTCGACCTCCAGGTTGTGGAGGATCAGCTTCAGCGCGACTTCCTTGCCCGAGTCGGACGTTGCGTAGTAGACTTCGCCGAACCCGCCCCGGCCGATGGCGCGCTTGATCGTGTAGCCATCCAGCGGGCGGGAACCCGAGCTGAATGTGTAGCGGTGATGTCCCTGCGGGACGGCGGGCTTGGGCATCTCGGGGGACCCCATGGGCCGTCGCCGACCCGGTTCCGTAGGGCACTCGTAGGCGATCGTATCGTTCAGATCCGCGCCAGGCAGTTCTCGGGCCGTCGCGCTCATCATGTCATCCTCGTCTTGCCGCCATACGCCGTCCGTTCGAGGCTCCGAGTCTCCATCGACGATTCGTGTGTGTTTTCGTTTCTCGAAGGCATTTCTTCAAGGATCTCCGGCGTTTCCCGAGAGCCTCGGCTCGATCCCTCCGCCACACTCGGTAGCTCCGGGACGATGTGTGCTTGCCTCACGGAAGGATCAAGAATTCCGGCGGCTCCCCGAAGCCGGACCGATCGGTTCCACTCAAAGCTTTAGACTGACTTGGTCTCCAGAGGTTCCAGGCTGAACGAGAATCCGTCGCCGAGGACGCTCGACCGGAACGTGAGGGGCGCGCGGGCCGCGCAGGCGCGGCCGTCGACTTCGAACCCGCCCGAGGTGCGGCACCAGAGCGTCGGGCCTTGGCGATAGAGGACGATCGGGTCGCGCAGCGCGGGGGCCGAGACATGCGCCTGAGGCGAGGGGCCGATGATGCAAGTCTCGGCCATCAGGAGGATCCCGTCGACCGTCAGGGGGAGCCGGTGGCGGCTGACGATCGCCAGGCGGGCGGTCGCGCTGACGGGGCTCGGCAGGCGGAGCTCCAGCTCGACGGTCGAGCCGAGCCGGATCACGTCGCCGTCGTGGACCGGGGCGGCCGTGACCGGCTGGTTATTCAGGAACGTCGGGTGCCTGGCGCGGAGGAGGTAGCCCTCGCCGTCGCGGGCCAGAGTCGCGTGCCCCCGCGACAGGTCGCCCATGAGCGGGACGTCGGCGTGGCTGTCGGGGCCGGCGCGGCCCAGGACGACCTGGTCGTTGAGGCAGATGAGGTAACCGCCGACGGCGTCGACCCAGAGCAGGAAGCGGCCCCGTGGCCCTGGCTCGCCCGCCCGGGCCAGGGGCCGCGCCAGGGTCGCGGAGGTCGGCGAGGCGGGTCGGGAGCCGGCGCTGGTGTTCGTCTTGGGATCGAGGCAGTCGATCGGCGCGGCCTCGGTCCGCGCGGCGTCGGCAGGGGACTCGGGACGGGGTCCCGGGCCGAGGAACGCGGGCGACGGCCGGGCACCGCCCCGCGCGGGCCAGGCGGCCGAGGGGCTGATCGCGGCGATCTGCTGCCAGGCGCAGCCCCGCGCCCGGCGCGCGGCCGGGTGCTCGGGGACGATCTCGAGCACGGCCTCGGCGGCCGGCAGGACCTCGGGCCAGCGCCCCGACGCCAGCGCGCGATAGAGCGCCTCGACCTTGGGCGTGGCGGCCTTCGCGCGCGCCTCCAGGTCGAGGCGGGCGGCGGCCAGTGCCGTCTGCGCCGCGCCCGCGGCGAGCCGATCGGCGCGGTCGAGCTGTTCGCGGGCGCGGCCGAACTCGCCCCGCCGCGCCTCGTCCCGCGCCGCCTGCCATGCCTCGGCGACCTCGCGGGCCCGCCGCAGCGCCGGGCCGTAGACCTTGTGCCGCGCCAGGTGCGCGATCCGCTCGAGGACGCGTGCCGGCTCGCCCGCGTCGAGGTCGGCGCGGACCTCGGCGGCGAACCGGTCGGCCAAGCTCAGCCGCGCCGAGGCCAGGGCATCGGGGGCGGCCCCCAGCCGCTCGGCCAGGTCGAGGTCATCGATCGCGCCGTTGAGGTCATCGGCCGAACCGCGCCGCGCGGCCCGCGCCATCAACTCCCGCGCCCACCTGCCGCGAAGGCGGACCGCACGATGATGGTCGGCCACGTCGGGCCGACTGGCCAGGGCGAACGCCTCGTCGAGGCGGCCGGCCCGCGCGGCCTCCTCGGCCTGTCGCAAGACAATGCGCCAATGTCCCAGCATGGTAGACCTGCCGCCCGGGTTGGCCATGGGAGATCCACGCTCCTCCATGTTACCTTGGGGTCCGAAGACCGCTCAATCGAATCTTCGTCGGAGGTTCCCGGATCGACCGAGGCCCCGGCCCCCCTACGAGGGCCGGGGCGCGGGCCGAAGAGTGTCGTCGCGGGGGGGACTCTCGTCTCGGGGCCCGCCTCCCTCGGAGGGGTGCGGGCCTCCGGAGGGGTGTGCGCCCTCCCTCGCGCCGGATCTCATACGGGTCCCAGGAATTTTGTGCACCGATCTGCGGATTGGAAATTGGAAATCTCAAATTTGAAATTTGAAATCTCAAATTTGAATAGGGGTTACGCAGTTAGTTGACAGGCGTACAGAAGAACGGCCGCTTGAGCCGGAATATGGAGAAGATAGCACTTGCGCGGCAAGGCCGATCTGCTCCACCTAGTGTACAAATACTCTGCAACTGCGTAACTCCTAGGAGTGTCGAGGCATGTTGTCGGATCACGAACGATCCGCTCCGCTGCGCGATCCCGAAGAGGAAGTCGGTCGTGCAAAAGTTGCGGTCGGCG
>JAFANO010000451.1 GCA_019232645.1 Planctomycetaceae bacterium
CAGCCCGGCTTCGAGCTCGTTGAGGACCATGAACGGGTTGACCGAGCGCTCGTCGGCGTGCGCCACCAAGGCGTTGGAGATCTTGTCCTGGACGTAGCGCGGGCTGATCCCGTGCATCCCCTCGCGCTCGGCCTCCTCGCGCAGCTCTTTGATATTGTCCTCGGTGAAGCCCGGCAGCGTCTTGCCGTTGTAGAGCTTCATCTTCTGGAGCAGGGTCAGGCCGGCGTTCTTGGGCTCCTCGAGCCGGGTGAGCACCGCCCACATGGCGGCGACCTCGAGGGTGTGGGGGGCGATGCGCTTGCCCCGGACTTTCCGGCTGTTGTAGTCCTTCTCGTAGATCTGGATCTCGTCCGAGAGCCGGGTGACGTAGGGCACGTCGATCTTGACCGTCCGGTCGCGCAGCGCCTCCATGAACTCGTTCGACTGGAGCTTCTTGTACTCGGGCTCGTTGGTGTGCCCGATGATCACCTCGTCGATGTCGGTCTGCGCGAACTTCTTGGGCTTGATCTTGTGCTCCTGGCTGGCGCCCAGGAGGTCGTAGAGGAAGGCGACGTCGAGCTTCAGGACCTCGATGAACTCGATGACGCCGCGGTTGGCGATGTTGAACTCGCCGTCGAAGTTGAAGGCGCGGGGGTCGCTCTCGGTGCCGTACTCGGCGATCTTCCGATAGTTGATGTCGCCGGTCAGCTCGGTGGCGTCCTGGTTCTTCTCATCCTTGGGCTGGAAGGTGCCGATGCCGATGCGGTCCTGCTCGGAGAGGATCAGGCGCCGGACGCGGATGTCGCCGAGGACGCGCGACCAGTCCCCCTCGTACCGCTCCATCCGCTCGTTGAACATCTGGCGGCAGTAGGGGCAGAGGTCCCCCTCGATGGTGATCTGGAAGTCGGGCTTCGCGCCCTCGGCGTTGAGCGACTCGATGACGCCGGCGCGGTGCTCGGCGGGGATCAGGTGGAGCGGCTCCTCGTGCATCGGGCAATCGGCGAAGGTGTCGGTGCCGTCGAGGCCTTCCTCGCGCCAGCCGTAGGTGTAGAGCGCCCCCTCGTCGGTCTTCGAGTAACGTTCCAGGCCCTTCTTGATCAGCCGAGCGAGGGTGCTCTTGGAGCTGCCGACCGGCCCGTGGAGCAGGAGCACGCGGCGCTCGGTCCCGTAACGGTGCGCGGCGCTCTTGAGGATGTTGACCAGGTTCATCATCGTCTTGTTGAGGCCGAAGATGGCGTCCTGGCCGCCGTTGTCGCGGTCTTCAAAAAACTTGTAGCGGGTCAGCTTCTCCTTGTTGACGACGACCTCCTCGGTGCCATGGCTGAGGATCATATCGTAAACGCGTTGATAGGCGGTCCGCGTCACCTTGGGGTTGCGCCGGGCGATATCGAGATACTCGGCGAAGGTACCGTGCCAATGCTTCTTTTGATAATCCGCCAGGTTCTGGCGACTGGCGATCATTGCGATCAGATCCGATCCTGTGGACATAAGCGATATTCCCTCCTGAAGGTGGATCCGTCGAGCAAGGGGGCGCGTCGCGGGGCTGAGCCCGACCCTGGCTGGGGGGACAGCGCCCTCCGGTTTAACCGCGCGCACGGCGGTGGGCCCTCGAATCGAGGCCAATCCAAATTGTCAACGCATCAGTTGGGGAGTAGCCTGAGCCGAGAATCGCCTTCGGGCCGCCGATCATGGACCCGAGGGAACAGGCGATGTGGCCTCCGCGGCAGGTTCCGGCGCCCGATTGTGGGCAAACCCTGGGCCATCTCTTCTTATTACAACCCCCCCCCTCCCGCGTGTCAAGCGAACCAAGTGTTCGAACTTTCTCGAACACCCGTCAAAATAACATCGCGCCCCAGCATCCTCGTCGAGACCAGGGAACGATCCTCGCCCCCGTTTTCATCGTAATAGAAGGAGAAGACAGCCGATGCGCCCGGAGGTTCGCCGCCGATTCCCGATCCGATCCCTGCGCCAAGGTCCGAGGATTGCGATGATAGAGATCAACGAGTGGAGCTGACGTCTTCGCCTCGCCACGGATTCCCTCTCCCCAACCCTCCCCCCTTGACTGAGCATGACTCACACATCGAGGGAGCCGATGTCGAGTCCACACAACCCGGTCTCTGATCACCTCATGGGGTTCCACCTGGCCAAGTGGCTACTAAGTTCGCAACACGTTGCAAGATCGGTACTTGTGGTGGTGTAGACGATGCTCTGCCCCGTGTGAGGGCGGTCCAAGGCCCGGTTCAACGAGACCGGCAGGTAATCCTCAGCGCCGACAAATGATTCGCACGACATCCGGTTGGGTGGCTGCGGTCTCGGCTTCAAGATTCCAGCCTCCCATTGAGAAAGATGTCGCGCGTCTCCAGGGATGCGCCTCATTCCGTCGCGGGCGTAGGCGTGGCCTGATCCGCGTCGGACTTGCCGATCAGCGTCGCGGTGGGCAGCGAGCGCTCGCCCAGCTCGACTAAGGCGGCCAGCGCGAGCAGGCCGATCGGGAGGGTCGCGTAGTGCGCATAACCATCGGCCGCGGACAGGACCCACGTCTGAGGGGGCATTGCCAGGAGCAGCACGTAGGCGACCGCCGACAGGCTTCCGGCCGCCAGGCCGGCCGCCAGCACAGCGACGAGCAGGTGTCCCCCCTCGGCCGAGAGCAGTCGGCCGAAGCCCCGGACCGTCCCGGCCAGCGTCCCCCGGCTCCACGCGACGGCGCCGGCCAGGCCGAGCAGCGGGAGCGAGGCCCCTTGGAGGTCGACCAGACCCCAGCTCAGTTGCCAGTGCAGGAGCCGGACGAGCAGGGTCGGGCCCGCCTTGCTCGGCAGGTAGAGCGACCCCAGCAGCACGAACGTCGCCAGGTAACGCGCCGGCAGCCCCGCCAGGCAGGTCAGCGACGCGCCCGGCATCAGCCCGACCGCCTGGTCGGTGTTGAAGACGTCGTTGCCCGTCTCGCCCACGCCGGCGTTGCGCAGTTCGGCCAGGACCCATGCCAGCACGATCCCGTCGGCCAGGACCATGATGAGCGGGATCCCGACCACCTCAAGCGTCAGGCAGCCCCCCACGGGGAGTTCGCCCGAGTCGGAGCCCAGCAGCACGAGCCTGTAGAGAAAATAGGCAGCGGTGCCTACCCAGGCGGCATTCCTCCAGGCCGAGGGCCGCACGGGGGGCCGACGCTCGGGGGAGCCCGGCCCTCCCCAGCCCTCGGCGGCGTCGCGGAACAGCAAGATCGTTGCGACGAGCATCAGGGGGAGGTTGTCGCCCAGCCCGAGGACATCGCGCAGCGGGGTCAAGGCAGCCATGACCCCCTGCTCGAAGCCGAGCTCGCCCAGGCTCCGCGACTTGGTCAGCAGGAGCAGGTCGACCTTACCTTGCTCGTGCTGGAAGGTTCGGATCTGGCCGACCGTCCAGGAGACGAGGGTCAGCCCAATCGTCACGGCCACCACCCGTCCCGAGTGTCGGAGTCGGGCCATCGCCTGCGCGACCAGCCGGACGTGGCTGGGCAGGTCGAAGACCTGGCGCAGAGCCCGCGCCGGCCCCTGCATGATCAAGGTCAGGAAGAGCAGCCCCGCCAGCCCCGCCAGCCCCGCCCAGAGCCCGGAGAGGCTGGGCTCGAGCCCGGGCGACGACAGCGTCAAGCCCGAACACCAGCGGCGCAACGCCAGCGACTCCAAGGTATTTGCGCCCGAACCCGCCGCCTGCGCCCAGATGACCGGCGGCGTGGACAGCCCGTTCAATGCGACACCCCCTCACCCCGCCCCGGCCCCGGCCGAACTCCCCCCAGCGTCGCCGATTGTACTCGGACGACGGCCCACGGGCCAGCTTCGGCCATGAACCATTGTCATCCGACCA
>JAFANO010000233.1 GCA_019232645.1 Planctomycetaceae bacterium
GTTACGCGTTCACAGGCCGTGATGGCTGAAAACAAGGGGTCTCCGAGTATCTGATATGGCTGGGCGCAACTCATGGCGCCTCACGTCGGGGTCGTTGATGATTGGACTCGAGTGCCATTGGAGGCCACTGGCAAGCCCCTCCCTACAGGGATGGGGCTCATGACTCCTCGATCCGGACCAGGAGCCTGAATGCCTGGAGGAAGCGCTCGAAGCTGGCGGCGGTGATCGACTGGGGGGCTCGGACGCGGATCATCTTGCCCTCGTCGCGGTCCCAGAGCCGGAGGTCGAGCCGGACGTCGGCCGGGTGCGGATGAGGGCGCGGGGCCGAGCCCAGTGACTTGGCCTGGATCGGGGACGGCGTCGGTTCCAGGGTGACCGAGGCCGAGGCGGGCCGGGAGGCCGGAGGGTTCGCGAGCAGCCCTTCGGGGCGGAGGATCTGGTCGTCGCCCAGCGCCCCGGCGAACCGCGCCGACTCGAGGAACGCTTCGGCGGCCGACCGCTTGGCCGAGGCGATAATCTGGTGGTTGTGGTAGAGCACGTTGCCCAGGATCTCGACATCGGGGACGCGCTTGCCGCCGAGGCGGTCGGCCAGGTCGGCGTAGAGTGGCGGCTTGAGCCAGGCTTGGCGGTAGAGGCGGGGTTGCTCGGCCGGGTCAACCGGGTGGAGGATCTCGCGGGCCAGCGGCGTCAGCGCGTAGCCGTCGCCGGTCAGCGTCAGCAGGCCGAACTGCCGCGCCGCGCTGAGCCGGGCCGAGAAGGTGTTCGTCTTGATGTTCTTGTAGCCGAGCGCCGAGGCGATGTCGGCAGCCATCAGGCCGTCGATGCCGAGCTCGTCGATCGACTCGCAAAGCTTGAGGGCCTCGGCCAGGTGGACGCCCGGGTAGCGCGTGCTCCGCTCGCGCTTGGCGCGGCCGGGCGAAGCGGGGGGAGCGGAGTCGTCGCGGGACTTGGACATGTTCGATCCGGATTCCAGGGAGGGCCCAACCAGGCGCCTCGGGGCGGCCTTCGACGGTCGGACGTGCCCGCGGGGACCGCACCGGTCGGCGCGAACATCCCCTCCGCGCCGCTCTCATTTTACCGGCCCGGAGTGTCGGCGGATTCCTTTCCAAGTCGATGTCGAAGGGGTGGGGGACGGGCGGCCCGGAGAGCCCGTCCCCCACCCCTCACGGGAGACGGTTACGTCACGGTTGCGCGTGGCCGGTGCCGCCGCCGCTGGGCCGGGCGTTGACGTCCCTGAGCGTCTCGAGGTAGGAGATCAGGTCGGCGAAGTCTCGCGGCTTGAGGCCCTCGGCCAGGCCGTTGGGCATGAGCGAGACGTCGCTCCGCCTCCGCTCCTCGATGTCGTCCTTGGCGATCCGGATCCGCCTGGCGTCGGCGTCCTCGATCTCGAGCTCCTCGGCGGTGTCGCTCTTGACGATGCCGGTCAGGACGCGGCCGTCGGCGACGGCGACGACGACCGGCTCATAGCCCGAGGCGATCTGCGCCGAGGGGTTCAGGACCGACGTGATCAGGACGTCGCGGGGGTATTTGGCCCCGATGCTCGTGAGCTCGGGCCCGACGGCGCCCCCCTCCTTGCCGACGGTATGGCATTTGATGCAGGCGAGTCCCTTGAGGTCGTAGAACAGGGCGCGGCCGTGCTCTGGGTCGCCGGCGGTCCTCAGCGCGAAGGCGCGGAACGCCTCGGGGTCGAACCCACCTTGGGCCGGGGCCTTCAGGAAGGCGTATTCGCCTGGGGCCGTCAAAGCGATGATGAAGCCCCACTGGCCGCCGTGATTGCCGCACTTGACCAGGATGCGGTTGCTCCCCTTGTTAAGCCTGACGTCGAACCGCGCCGCCTCGGCGGCGAGGCCGCGGCTGTCCTGGAAGTTGTAGACCTGCTTGCCGTTGACCCAGACGGTCAGGGTGTCGTCGGAGCCGACGGCCATCGGGGCGTCGCGCGCGACGGGGCTCTGGACCTCGACGTAGCCATAGACGGCGATCTCATTCCGGTCCGGGAAGACCTGGCCCAAGTTAATCTCGCCCTGCTCGTCGCTGGCCTGGACCAGCTTCCAGGAGACGGGCTGGTCGTCGGCGCCGGCGTACGTGGCCTCCGGGTGGATCGGGTCGCACGGCGCGATCGGTGCCGGGGCCTTGATCTCGAAGGGGCCGAGGATCTGCCAGGACATCAGCGGCTGCATCGCGGTGAAGACCCGCCGCAGCTCGGGGATGATCGTCGGGGACAGCTCGTTGTGCTGGGCCAGTCGCTCGAGGGCTGGGACGGCCTGGTCGCGGATCTTCGCCAGCGCGATGGCCGAAGCCTTGCGGAGGTCGGGGCTCTTGTCGGCCAGGCCGCGGAGGTAGGCTTGCATCGCGGAGGGATCCGGCATGGCGGCCAGGGCCAGGGTGGCCTCGTACCGGGCGTCGTCGGTGTCGGCGGCCTTGAGCAGCGCGGGGATCGCCTCGCGGTCGTTGAGTGCCCCGAGCGCGGCGATCGCGGCCTTGCGGACCTCGGGGGTGGGGTCATCCAGGGCGGCGCGGAGGGTCGGGGCGACGTCGTTCAGCGGCCCGATCTTGCCCAGCGCCTCGGCGGCGGCCGCCCGGACGGCCGGCGCGGCGTCCTTGAGCCGGGCGACCAGCGGCCCCACGGCCGACCGGGCCTTGGACCGCCCCAGCGCGGCGATCACCCGGGGCTGACGCTCGACGCCCAACTGTCCACCCTCCAGCAGGTCGATCAGCGCCCGGACGGCGATGTCGGAGCCGATCGTCTCGACGCTCGTCAGCGAGGCCTCGCGGACCGGCTCGGGGGCCTTGGGGTCGCGGACGGCGGCGATCAGCAGCGGCAGCGCCTCCCGGTCGCCCATCGCGCCGAAAGCCCGCGCGACCGCCCGGCGGACGTCGGGATCGGGCTCGGAGGCGAACCGCCCGCGGAGCGTCGCCAGCGCCTCGCGGTCGCCGATCTCCGGGACGGCATCCACCGCCGCGAGCCGGACCGGGGCATCCGGATTCTCCAGGCCCTCGCGGACCGCCTCCAGCACCAGGGGCGTCCCCTCCCAGTCGAGCACCTTGGCCGGCGGCCGGCCCGCGTAGGGGCGGGTGCCCCACCACGTGCCGTCCCAGGGACGGGCCTTGCGGTGCGCCCGAGCCAGGTAGGTCAAGGCCGTGGCCCGCTCCTCGTCCGGCCTCGACGGGTCGGTCGCGAGGCCGGCGAGCACCCGGATGGCGTCGAGGTCATAGACCAGCTCCAGGGCAGACAAGACGCCGGCGCGGACCTTCGGGTCCTCGGCGTCAAGGCCGACGGCCACCGCCTTCCAGTCGTCGATCCGCCGCAGGGCCTGCCGCGCCGCGAACGCCAGGTAGGCGTCGTCCTCGCCCAGGGCGGGCAGCAGCGCCGGGATGGCCTTCGGGTCCTTGATCCGGCCCAGCGCGATGATCGCCTGGAGCCGGACGGTCGGCTCGGGGTCCTCGACCAGCGCGATCAGCGGCTCCTCGGCGAGCGGGACCGCCCGCTCGCCGAGGGCCCGGGCGGCCTGCGCCCGGACGTCGGCCGCGGGCGACCCGAGCGCCGCCAGCAGCGGGGTGGTTGCCTCTGGGGTGCCGCCCGCGATGCCGTCGACCGCCCAGACCAGGTGGCGGAGGGCGACGGGGTCGGTCCTGGGGTCGGCCAGGGCGGCCGTCGCGGCGCCCAGCGCGGCGGGGCCTCGCGTGATCAGCGCGGCCTGCGCCCGCATCCGCTCGTTGAATGAGGGGTGGTCGAGCTGCGCGATCTGGGCCTCGATCGGGTCCGAGTCGCGGCCCCGCGGGCGGGCCTGGACTCCGCCCGTATAGGTGACGGCGAAGATCCGACCGACCTTCTCGGTCTTGCTGCCCCAGCCCCCCATGTTCCAGTCGGCGACGTAAAGGGTCCGGCCGTCGTAGGAGAGGGCAAGGTCGATCGGCCGGAAGTTGTTGATCCCGTCGGGGACGGCGAAGTCGAACGTCTCGCCGACCTTGAACGTCGAGCCCTCGGGGGCGAACCGGAACGCCTGGACCTTGCCCTTGCCCCACTCGGCCCAGAAGCCGACGCCCCAGTACTTCTCGGGCCACACGTCCTCTTTATAGAAGAGCGCGCCGCAGGGGGAGCCGCCGCCGTACTCGGCCATCCGGGGGAGCATCCGGTACGTGTAGTCGTGGTAGTCGTAGGGATAGCCGTAGTAGCCGGTCTCGATGTGGTGGGTGACCCGGGTCCACCAACCGAGGCCGTCGTCGGTGTTGTCATAGGTGAAGATGTTCTCGCGGTCGTCGAGGTTCGGCTCGAGATGGTTGCGCGTGCCCGAGGAGAGGACCTCGATGCCGGTCCCGTCGGGCCGGCATCGGACGATGCCGCCGCCGATGAGCTGGACGGTCCGGCCGCCGGGGCCGGTCGCCTTGGGGATCCCCTTGTCGCCGACCGAGATATAGAGATAGCCGTCCATGCCGAACTGGAGGCCCGAGACGATGTGGTCGTTCAGGCCACGGTTGTCGGTGGGCCCGAGGTCCTTGAAGAGGTCCTCGCGATCGTCGGCCTTGCCGTCACCGTCGGCGTCGCGGATCACCGAGAGGAAGGGCATGTGCGAGACATAGAGCGCCCCGTCGCGCCAGGCCATGCCGAAGATGGCGCGGAAGCCCTCGGCGAAGTCGACCGGCTCCTTGCCCTCGCGGAACAGGAGGATCCGGCCGTCGGACGCCTCGTAGGGGCCGACCTGGTCCATCGGGTCCTCGGCGACGAAGAGCGCGCCGTCGGGGGCCGTGGCGA
>JAFANO010000076.1 GCA_019232645.1 Planctomycetaceae bacterium
TGAGATCCGGACAGAGTGCACAAAATCTCCGGAATGCGTATCACAGGCACGACGGCGTGCGTCGTCCTTCTTCCTCCGGCCTCGGAGAACCGGGGTTGAGATCCTCGACGTTCCGTCTATAATTTCAAAAGAAATTGAAAACAAACGCCGAGGTCCTCCGGTCCGCGCAGGTCGTCGGGAGGGTGCGCCTCCGGCGCATCTCGGTCGCAGAGGCAGGAGGAGGGGGCTGAATTGCCCGTTCCCATTCGAGTCGGTGCCGTCAGTTACCTGAACGCCAAGCCCCTGTATTACCGGCTGGAGGAGTTCGCGCCGGGGGTCAGGCGGGAGATGGACTTGCCGAGCCGGCTGGCCGATCGGCTGGCGGCGGACGAGCTGGAGGTCGCGCTGATCCCGTCGGTGGAGTATCTCCGGGGGGCGGCGCGGGGCTACGAGATCTTGCCCGGGTTCGCGATCGCGGCGCGGGGGCCGGTGCGGAGCGTCAAGCTGTTCAGCCGCGTCCCGCTCGATCGGGTCGAGCGGCTGGCGCTCGACGAGGGCTCGAGGACCAGCCAGGCGCTGGCGCGGGTCTGGCTCGACGCCAGGCATGGCGTCCGGCCCCTCCGGGTCGAGCTGCTGCCGATGGGGGTCCCGGTCCTGGAGAGCACCGCCGACGCCGTCCTCCTGATCGGCGACCGCGCGATGAAGATCCCCGACGCCCCGTTTCACGCCGTCGTCGACCTCGCCGAGGCGTGGCAGGAGATGACCGGGCTCCCCTTCGTCTTCGCGCTCTGGGTGGTCCGCGCCGGGGTCGACCTGGGCGACTTGCCCGAGGCCCTGGGGCGATGCCGGGCCGAGGGACTGGCGCATGCCGACGAACTGGCGCGGAGGCACGGGCCGAGGCTCGGACTCGACGTCGCGACCTGTTACGATTACCTGACCCGCAACCTGTCGTATGACCTGGGCGAGCCCGAGATCGCCGGCCTGCGTCGGTTCGCCCGGATGGCGGCCCGCCTGGGCCTCGCCCCGGAAGGAGTTGACCTTGTCTTTCACCGTCGCCGCGATCTTGCAACGCGCCGTTGAGGGCCACCGGCTGACGTTCGACGAGGGGGTCACGCTGCTCCGCTCGGCCGACCTCCACTCCCTGGGTCGCGCCGCCGACGCCGTCTGCAAGCGGCTCCACCCCGAGCCGTACCGCACCTACAACATCGACCGCAACATCAACTACACCAACGCCTGCACGGCCGTCTGCGACTTCTGCGCCTTCTACCGCAAGGTCGACGCCGCCGACGCCTATGTCCTCGACCGCGAGGTGCTCCTGGAGAAGATCCGCGAGACCGAGGCGCTGGGCGGCGACCAGATCCTGCTCCAGGGGGGGCTACACCCCCACCTCACGCTCGAGTGGTACGAGGAGCTGCTCCGCGACATCAAGGCGCACTTCCCCCGGATCAACGTCCACGGGTTCAGCCCGCCCGAGATCCACCACTTCACCAAGGTCTCGAAGCTGCCGCTGGTGACGGTCCTGCGGCGGCTCAAGGACGCGGGCCTGGGGAGCCTCCCCGGCGGCGGCGGCGAGATCCTCGTCGATCGCGTCCGCAAGGCGATGACCCGCGGCAAGGTCCTCACCGACGACTGGCTCAACGTCCACCGCGCCTGGCACGGGCTCGGCGGCCGCTCGACCGCCACCATGATGTTCGGCCACATCGAGACGCTCGAGGAGCGCGTCGAGCACCTGGAGCGCGTCCGCCGGCTCCAGGACGAGACCGGCGGCCTGACCGCGTTCATCTCCTGGACCTTCCAGCCGGAACACACCGCCATGGCCGACGTGCCCCCCGCCGGGGCCTTCGAATACCTCCGGACCCAGGCCCTGTCGCGGCTCTACCTCGACAACGTGCCAAACATCCAGTCCTCCTGGGTCACCCAGGGGGCGAAGATCGGCCAGCTCGGCCTCTACTTCGGCGCCAACGACATGGGCAGCCTGATGCTCGAGGAGAACGTCGTCTCCTCGGCCGGGACGGTCCACCACCTCTCGCTCGCCGAGATCCGCCGCGCGATCCGGGAGGCCGGCTACAGCCCCCGTCAGCGCAACGTCTTCTACGAGTACATCGACGCCGAGCCGGCCGCCCTCGCTGCCGGGTAGACAATCAAACGCCATGATCCTGTCCGATCCTTCGCAGGCTGGTGGACTGGGCGACGACGGACCGCCGCTGGGTCGCCGCCGGCGTGTCGGCGACGATACGGCTGCATCGGATCACGGACCGTTCTCGCGGGTTCCGGACGGGGGCGTTGTTGAGCGGCGTGCTCGACCCGGGGGTCGTCAGCCGCGAGGAATGGCTGGCGGGCCTGGATCACCGGAGGTGGGAGATGGCCGCTCATCAGGCTCCCGGCCCCCGTCGTTCCCCTTCCTGGGTCCTCCGGGGCGTGCCACGGAGGTCTCGTGCGCGAACGGACTCGCCGGCGCACCCCTCCCGATCGCGAATGACCGATGACGCCCGGCGTTGGGTCAACGATCGCGCCCGGGTCGGGGTTCCTTCTTCGCGTCGAGGACGCTCTCCTCGATCAATTTGAAGAAGTCATCGTCGTTCGTCGCGATGATCGGGTCGGGCGCATTCTTCACGTGCTCGGGCAGCGGGTCTTCGAAGGCGGACTCGGACAACGGGGGCCGCTCGAGCTGGGCCGTGTCGTGAGTGGTTCGCGGCGCGGGCGCGGCCTTGGGCTTGTCTTCAACCTGGATCCCGGCCAGTTCGAGGAGCGAGCGCCGCGCCGGACCGGCCTCCGGGTCCTCGGCGGCGCCGACCCTCGGGGCGGCGGTCGTGATCTGGCTCGGGTCGTAGTCGATGGTGAACATGTGGTTGGCGATCCTGAGCTCGTCATCGGGCATCACGCTCTCTTCGCGATGGATCAGCGAGCCGTTGAGCGACGTGCCGTTGGTGCTGCCCAGGTCGCGCACGTGCCAGACGTGGTTGGTCAACCGGAGCGCGCAGTGCTTGCCCGAGACATTCGCGAAGTCGAGGCAGATGTCGCACGAAGGACGGCGTCCGACGATCAGCTCGGCCTTGAGCAGGGGGATCGGGTCGCCCCCTCCCATCGGCCTCAGGATGCCCAGGATGTTCGAATCGGAAGGCATGCGGCGTCCCCCTCTCGCGTCGGGCTCGAGATGAAGTCGAGATGATAAGTAACATTGTCTCAATGATACTCGATCCGGCCCGGACGGCTCAAGGGCCTGGCATCCATATGAGGCGGTCGCGAAACCTTCCGTTGACTCGAGGGACTGGAACCGCGGCGCGCGTTCGGATAGCCTCGGGCCGAGGCGGACGGAGGGACGGCGGACGTCCTGGATGCGTCAACGTCTCGGCCGGACGGACGCGACCCCCGCGCCGCGGGGCGACCGCCACGCGGGACGAGGGCCCGGGGTCGGGCATGCCTCGCTGGGCGTGCCCCTTCGTCCGGGACTCGACCGATCCTCCCAAGGGCCTCTCCGAGAGACATCCCGATGATCCCCCGGACCCTCGAACCCGAGGCGATGGACACGCCCGAGGAGGCACGCGACTACGACGCGATGGACCACGCGACGGTCAACGCGCGGTTCGTCGCCGAGTTCCTCGACGTACACGGCCCTTGCCGGGGTGGCGAGTTGCTCGACGTCGGGACCGGCCCGGCCCGGATCCCGATCGTGCTCTGCCGGGCCGATCGGTCGGCCCGCGTGCTGGGGATCGACCTGGCCGAGGCGATGCTCGAACGCGCCCGGAGCAACGTCGCCGAGGCGGGCCTGTCCGACCGGATCCGCTGCGTCCGGGCCGATGCCCGGGACCTCCTCTACCCCGACGGCCATTTCGAGGCGGTCCTCAGCAACACGGTCATCCACCACCTCGCCGACCCCGCTCCCGCCCTGGCCGAGATGGCCCGCGCGGTCGCGCCCGGCGGTACGCTTTTCGTCCGCGACCTGGCCAGGCCCGACGACCTCGAGATGCTCGCACGCCTCGTCACCACCTACGCCGGCGACGAGGCCCCCGCTGCGCGCGCCCTGTTCGAGGCGTCGCTGCACGCGGCACTCACCCTGCGAGAAGTCCGGGACATCGTCCGTACCCTCGGCCGCTCGGATGCCGATGTCTTCATGACGTCCGACCGGCACTGGACCTGGAGCTGGCGCCGGCCGGGCCCGTGAAGAGTCGGTCCTCGAGTGGGCGAGACGCTCCTGCTGACTAAAATCGCCCTCGGAGGGCCATCGGCGCGCCCGGGCGCCAATAGAAGTCTTGCCCGCCGACGGCACCCGGCGGGGACGAGCGTCGGCACGTGGTCACGTGTCCTTCCAGGGTTCGTATCGTCCGCGGTGAGACCGACCGAGGATCTTGAGAGGATGGCATGCTGACGACCCCATCACCGCCGTCCGACGTGTCGATCCCGACCCCCGACGGCCTGGTCCTTCGGGGCCGGCACTGGGCACGTCCGCACCCTCGTGGGGTCGTGATCGTGGCGCACGGCTTCGGCGAGCATGGCGGTTGCTATCGCCACGTGGCCGAGGCGCTGGGACCGGCCCTGGAGGTCGATTTCGTCGCGCCCGACCTGAGGGGTCACGGGCGCAGCCCCGGCCGTCGCGGCGTGGTCGGGCGGTACGAGGAGCTGACGTCCGACCTTCGCGCCGCGACGGCGTGGGTCGAGTCCGAGCGGCCCGGCCTGCCCCGGTTCGTGCTCGGCCACTCCAACGGCGGGCAAGTCGCGCTGCGGCTGGCACTCGAGGACGGCGACGGGCCGGCGGGCCTGATCCTGTCGAACCCCTCGCTCCACATCGTGGTGCCCGTACCCCGCTACAAGCTGCGGATCGGCCGGTTCCTACTCCGCTTCGCGCCGGGGGTGACCCTGGCGGGCAAGGTCGCCGACGACTGGATGACCCGCGACCCGGAGATGCGGCGCGAGCACCGGCTCGACGCGCTGCGACACAGCCGGATCAGCGCACCGCTGTTCTTCGGGATGGTCGAAGGCGGCCCGCTCATCGAGGGGCGCGCCGGGGAGATCCGCGTCCCGGTCCTCATGCTCCTCGGCGGCTCCGACCCCGTCATCGATGCGAACGCCTCGCGACGGATCTTCGCGCGCCTCGGCAGTCTCGACAAGACGTTGATCGTCTATCCCGAGATGCTCCACGAGCCGCTCAACGAACTTGGCCGCGAGCGCGTCTTCGCCGACGCGGCGAGCTGGCTCGAGGGGCGATTATAGGCGTACGAGATGAATGGGAACTTGGGCTTTCGGATTCGAGATTTGAAATTCCGAATTTCAGTACTTCCCGAACGAACGATTTCGGCGTGTCAAGTCACAACCGATTCTGGTACCCACCTTTTGGTTGTTACCGTGAGAATCAAGCCATACATCTCCGCGGCCACCTGCTCCAGCCAGAGGAGCATCCGCTCCACCCGCAGGAGATCCCAGTGGTAGCGCCGGCAACCCCGGCGCGGGCTCGACA
>JAFANO010000440.1 GCA_019232645.1 Planctomycetaceae bacterium
CCAGGTCCGCGCCGTCCCGGTGACGAAGCAGATCATCCTGGTGGACGACTGCTCCAAGGACGGGACCCGCGAGATCCTCCGGCAGATGGCGGCCGAGGAGCCCGACCTGACGGTCGTCTTCCACGACAAGAACCAGGGCAAGGGGGCCGCCCTCCGGACCGGCTTCCAGCACGCGACCGGCCACATCGTCATCGTCCAGGACGCCGACCTGGAATACGACCCCGCGCAATACCTCCAGTTGATCCAGCCGATCCTCGAGGGCAAGGCCGACGTCGTCTTCGGCTCGCGGTTCATCGGCGAGTCGCACCGGGTCCTCTTCTTCTGGCACTACCTGGCCAACAGGTTCCTGACCCTCCTGTCGAACACCTTCACGAACCTCAACCTGACGGACATGGAGGTCTGCTACAAGGTCTTCCGCCGCGAGGTGATCCAGGGCATCACCCTGAAGAGCAATCGGTTCGGCTTTGAGCCCGAGGTGACCGCCAAGGTCGCGCGGTTCCAGATGCCGTCGGTCGACGGCAGGCCCAACCACCGTTGCCGGATCTACGAGATGCCGGTCAGCTACAACGGCCGCGACTACAAGGAAGGCAAGAAGATCGGCTGGAAGGACGGCGTGCAGGCGCTCTACTGCATCCTGCGCTACGCCTTCACCGATTGAGTGCGTCTCGCTTGACTCTTCGAGTGGTTAGCCGGCGGCCCCTGGCGGTTCGCCCGCCAGTGCCTCGGGGCCGGCCAAAGTCAGGGGCGAGCCGCCAGGGGCACCCTGCGCGGTCGACAGAGACCGTGAAGACCTGAGCCTCCGGCCCCGACCCCTGAAGGATGATCCCGGCATGTCGCGCCACCGCCTCGGGACTGCCCTGCTGGCCACGGCCCTGCTCTCCGGCGTCCTGCTGTCCGCGCAAGATGTCCCCTCTCCCGCACAGGCGAAGGCCCCGAGGCGGATCCGGCGCGATCCGCCAGGGACCTTCATGGGGCGTCGGATCGCCCCGGTCATGTCATTCGAGGGGGCCGACTGGCTCATCCGCGAGACCCGCGAGCAGCAGGAGCAGCCCGAGGCGATGCTCGACGCCCTGAAGATCGCGCCCGGGTCGACCGTGGCCGACGTCGGCGCGGGGGTCGGCTACATGAGCCTCCGGATCGCCCGGCGGGTCGGGCCGGAGGGGCTCGTCCTGGCGACCGATATCCAGCCCCAGATGATCCGAATGCTGTCCGACAACCTCCGCGCCGCGGGCGTCAAGAACGTCCGGGCCATCTGCTGCACGCCCATCGAGACCGCGCTGCCCAAGGGCCGGGTCGACCTGGTCATGATGGTGGACGTCTATCACGAATGCTCCGACCCCGAGGTCACCCTCCAGGGACTCCGCGAGGCGCTCAAGCCCGGCGGCCGGCTCGTCCTCGTCGAGTTCCGGGGCGAGGACCCCGACGTCCCGATCAAGCCCGAGCACAAGATGACCGTCGCGCAGGCCCGCCTCGAGGTCGAGTCGCAGGGGTTCCGCTTCAAGGGGTCGCTCGAGTTCCTCCCCTGGCAGCACATCCTCATCTTCGAGAAGCCGGAGGACGCCCCGGGGCCAGAGCCGAAGCGGCCGTAGGCCAGGCCAATTGGCCGCCCGGGGCCGACGCGACGCGACGTGATGCCGCTCCTCATCCCCCCGCGCCGGGGATCCCGAAGCGGTTGCGGAGGTCGACGATCAGCTCGTCGAGATCGCCGGGCAGGGGGGCCTCGACGCGGACATCCTGGTCGATCAGGGGATGGCGGAAGCCCAGGGTCCGGGCGTGCAGCGCCTGGCGGTGGAACGTCGCCTTGGAGCGGGGCCGTGCGCGGGGGCGGTAGACGGGGTCGCCGACGACGGGGTGGCCGATCTCGGCCAGGTGGATGCGGAGCTGGTGGGTCCGGCCGGTCTCGAGCCAGCAGGCGACGAGGGTGGCCACCGGGCCGAACCGCTCGACGACGCGGTAATGAGTCACGGCGTGGCGGCCCTCCCCGGGCCCGCGCGCGACACCCCGCCGGAGATCGCCACGGTCGGTCACCAGCGGCAGGTCGATCGTGCCCTCGGCTCGGCCCGGCGCGCCCTCGACGACGGCCAGGTACTGCCGCTCGATGTCGTGCGCCTTGAACAGCGCCTGGAAGGCGCGGACGGCTCCGGGCGAGCGCGCCAGCGCCAGCGCGCCGGAGGTGCCCTTGTCGAGGCGATGGACGACCCCGACGAACGGCCGCCGGCCGCCGTGGCGGATCGCCAGGTAGCGCCGGGCCCGCTCGACCAGGGTGTCGCGCTCGTGGTCGAGTGTCGGGAGGGTCAGCAGCCCGGCGGGCTTGTCGACGATCAGGAGGTGGCGATCCTCGTGGAGCACGCGGAGCTTGCCCGCGACGGCCCGCGCCTTGGGGCGGTTCGGGAAGTAAGCGATGGGGGTCTCGGGCTCGACCTCGCGTCCCGGCTCGTCGCCGCGGTCGCCCGCCACGTCGACCCGCCCGTTGCGCACCGCCTCCTGCGCGGCCCGGCGCGACAGGCCGAATCGCTCGGCGACCAGTTTGTCAAGACGGATCGGCATGTGATCGGATGTATCCGTTATGCTTTCTCGAGGAGATGCCGGCCGGACGGGCGTCGCCGGCGACGAGCCGCGCCGCACGTCGAACCCGCGAGGTGCGTCCGGCCTCCTGGAGATTGGGCGGCCCTCCAGTCCATGATGGCCGCCCTTCCCGCGGCCCTCGCCGGCCCGAATCGCGACGAGGTCCGTGGGCATTCTCCGCCGTAGGTGGCCGTACCATCGCGGGGACTACCGTGACCCAAGGACCTATTGTACCCGCCGCGCGGCCCTTTTCTACCCCGGATCCCGCACCAAGGAAAAACGTTAATTTTTAATATATTTATAAATTAAAATTATCAGGACGTCCTATCAAAATGCAAGGCCGTCGGGCGCGCCCGTTGGGGTGCTCCTCCGGAGGCCGACCCGCCCCGGCCTCGGCCCCGCGCCCGGGGTCCCGCGGGTCCGCCCGCGACACCCGGACGACCGGGCGGGGCGGGCGGTTCCTCCTCCCCACCAGGGCCGATCGCCGCCGGAAGCCGCACGCCGCTCCCCGGCGATGAACCCCTGACGCTCGCCCGGCGGCAACGGCCGATTCGGCAACTGGCCGGTCTCCTAGAAGACCTGCCCTTCGCGCCAGCCCTGCTGCTGGGCCGGGTCGAGATGCCAGGGGAGTTCGCTTCGCGCCGCTCGCCGGCGACGAACCCCCGGGCCTGGGCGGGCGAGAGTGGATGGTTCGGCGCGATCCCGGTCTCGTAATAGTGCTGCCCCTCGCGCCAGCCCTGCTGCTGG
>JAFANO010000517.1 GCA_019232645.1 Planctomycetaceae bacterium
GCGCCGTCGGACGTGACGAAGCTGACGCCGAGGATCTGGTCGCGCGGCCTCCCGGCGCCGAACCGCCGGGGGCCGTTCGTGTTGGTCGCGAAGATCCCCCCAGGGTGGCGCGGTCGGGCTGTGGGGCGTCGATCAGGAGCCTCTGGCCCTTCTCGGCCAGGACCGCGCGGAGCGCCGCGAGCGTCAGGCCCGCCTCGACGGTGATCGTCATGTCGGCGGCCGGGTAGTCGATTACCCGGCCGATCGCCCGGGTGTCGATCACGACGCCGGGGTCGCGGGGCGGGTCGCCGTAATCGAGCACGGTACCGCCCCCCTGCGGGTAGAGCGCGTGCCCCTGGGCGACCCGTTCGACGACCACCTGCCGCAGCGCGTCCACGGTCTCCGGGCGATCGACGGCCGAGGCGGTCCGGCCGTCGCCGAGCGGGCCGTCCCTGACCGAGGGTTCTGGCGCCGTCAACGCAGGTCCTCCGGGGGCGGGTCGGCGGGGGAATAGCGGATGTCCTGGCCCGACAGGATCCGTTCGACCGCCTCCTGGACGGCGCGGAGCGTGTCCACGGTCCACGCGTCGAAGAGGCCCGGCCAGGCGTCGGTGTGCAGGACCTGCGCCTCGAAGGCGAGCCGGTGCAGGGCGAACGCGACCCTGCGGTCGAGCACCCCGGCGTGGCGATACTCGGCCTCCAGCGCGCGGAGACCCTGGGCCAGCTCGGCGACCTCGTCCAGCACGACCGCCTCCCCGCGCCTCAGGCTCGGCAGGAACGCCCGGGGATCGTCCTCTCCCTGCCCCGCATGTCGCAAGATGGCCGCGGCCGCCGGGCTGATCGGCCCCGGCGTCGACGCCTCGGTTGCGACCGGCAGATGCGCGATCGTCGAGGCGGGCCCGATCTCGGGCTCGTGCGCGGCGTTGGATACCTGGACGAGGACGGCGTCGCCCATCCCGGGCCCTGGCTCCGGTCCGCCCACGGGCACGGGCTCCGCATCCGGCGGGGGCTCCGCATCGGGTGGGTGCAGGATCGGGAGCGGGGACAGGACCGGCTCGAGACGTTCGCGCGCGCCGGCCTGGGCGCTCCACTCGGCGAGATACTCGGGATCGTCGGCGATCGCGTGCAGCCCTGCCAGCGGCCCGCGCTGCGACTCGATGTCGGCGACCCGCTCGCGGACCCGCTCGGCCTCCAGGGCGCGGAGCAACAGGTCGGCGCAGTACTGCTGGACCGTCTCGACCCCCGCCCGGCTGGCCTGCGTCTCCGCCTGCTCGAGCAGCGCGTCGGGCAGGTAGATCGTAAGCCGTCGCGGCTCCACACCCGGCTTGAAGCCCTTCTCCTCGCCGGCTCGATAGACGCCGGGGAGCCTCCGCCAACGCGAGTATCGAAGTCGCTTCGTCACGACGTCCAGTCTCCCGGAAGCAGACAGGGAGGTCTTGCGGGGGCACCGACCCGGCATCGGATGCTTCCGACGAGGCGAAGCCCCTCCGCGCGAACCGAGAACACCGGCGAAGGTAATCGATTCTCCGGGACGACGCCAGATCGCCATTACGCCGACGCCCGGTGCCCTGGGCTCTTGCGCTCGATACAGCCGGCACCGCTCGGGAGCACCTTGTCAGGGCTGCACCGGCCCTCGGGGTTGAACATGTGCCGCAGCGCCACCATCGCCGCCAGGTCCTCCGGCGAGAACAGCCGGGGCATGAACGCCATCTTCTCGACGCCGATGCCGTGCTCTCCCGTGACACTGCCGCCGCAGGCGATGCATTCGTCGAGAATCTCGTGGCCCGCCTCGAGGACGCGACGGACCTGGTCGGGGTCGCGCTCGTCGAACAGCAGGATCGGGTGGATGTTGCCGTCGCCGGCGTGGAAGATATTGGCGATCCGGATGTTGTGCCGCTCGCCGACCTGGGTGATGTGCCGCATGATGTGGGGCAGCTTGGTCCGGGGGACGACGCCGTCCTGGGTGCAGAAGCTCGAGCTCAGGCGGCCGATGGCGCCGAAGCCCAACTTGCGGCTCTTCCAGATCGCGACGTACTCGGGCTCCTTGCGGGTTCGCCAGGCGATCGACTTCTGGACCGTCCCGCCGAGCGCCTGGACGATCTCGGAGATCGCCTGCACCTCGCGGTCGAGCCCGGCGTCGAGGCCGTCGACCTCGATGATCAGGATGGCGCCGGCGTCGGTCGGGAAGCCGAAGCCGAAGGCCTGCTCGACCGCCCGGATCATGAGCCTGTCGAGCATCTCCAGCGCCGCGGGGACGATCCCGGCGGCGATGATGCCGCTGACCGTCTCGGTCGCCTGGTCGACGCTGTCGAAGACCCCCAGCAGTGTGCGGCCCGCCTCGGGGTCGCGGGTCAGGCCGACGGTCACCTTGGTGACGACGCCGAAGGTCCCCTCATGGCCGACGATCAGGCCGGTCAGGTCGTAGCCGGGGTTCTCCTCGGTGACGCCGCCGGTCTGCCAGACCGAGCCGTCGGGCAAG
>JAFANO010000692.1 GCA_019232645.1 Planctomycetaceae bacterium
GAGCCGTGTCCGTTCCGATTGGTTGTAATCCGGTGAGCTGCTCTTTTTCCTGCCCGGCTTTACGAAAAAGGGGTGATGCGATCGCTACCCGCGGAGCCCATCTCGTCCAATTTTGTCAGGATGGATAAAGTTATCGATAAAACAGGGTGTATTCTTTTCGATTCGACGCCGTCGCTCTTTCGCCCTGTCTTTCGCCATCGGGCCTTCCACCCGGCGCGTCAGGCATTCGCCCGGCCCTGGCTTTCCGGCTCCTGGGGCGGGATGTTGCTCGCGGGCCGCGCTGCCGAGGACGTGTCAATCCGGCCGAAGATCATTCGTCCGGCGCTGGTCTGCAGGACGCTGGTCACCGTTAGCCGGATGGTCTCGCCCAGGTGGTTGGCACCCTGCTCGGTCACGACCATCGTGCCGTCGTCGAGGTAGCCCACGCCCTGGCCGGGCTCCTCGCCGCGCTTGATCAGCTTGACCGTCAGGCCCTCGCCCGGCAGGACGATCGGCTTCATGGCGTTGGCCAGGTCGTTGAGGTTGATGACGTCGACGCCCTGGAGCCGCGCGATCTTGTTGAGGTTGTAATCGTTGGTCACGACCTTGCCCCCCAGGTGCTTGGCCAGCACGACCAGGCGTTGGTCGACCTCGCGAATGCCGGCCAGTTCGGGGATCTCGGCGTCGTGGAGCTGGATCTCGATGCCCGCCGACTTCTGGAGCCGGTTGAGGATGTCGAGCCCGCGCCGGCCGCGATTGCGGCGGAGCTTGTCGGAGCTGTCGGCGATCCCTTGCAGCTCCTGGAGCACGAACCGGGGCACGACCATCGGTTGGTCGATGACGTGCGTCTCGGCCACGTCGGCGATCCGGCCGTCGATGATCACCGAGGTATCGAGGATCAGCGGCCGCGTGCCCTTGACCTCCTTGGAGAACTCCACATAGGGGATGATGAACCGGAATTCATCCTTGGTCTGCAGGAGCGTGCTGACGCAGATGTAGCAAATGAAGATCAGGAGCAGCCCGGAGACCGCCTTGCGCACCTCGGGGCGGAGATAGAGGTCCAGTGTCGGCTCCAGCGCGTTCTGGACGAGGTCGCTGAGGATGACGCCGACGATGATCCCGAAATAGATGGCGGAGATCGCCTGGATCCGCTTGCGGGGGGTCCACAGGTCGACCGCGACCAGGGCGATGGCCGTGGCCATCATGCCCAGGAAGACCACGTAGGCGAGAGAGGGACTGCCGGTGCCGGTCTCGCCGACGAGGCGCGCCATGCGGACACCCAGGCCGGCCACCACCAGCACGAACACGGCCCGGATCACGATCAACAGCATGGCCAGGAACCTTTCCGTGGTCGCCGGGACGGGACGGGGCGGGGCGAGGCGGCACGCGGCCGGACGGGGGGCGAATCAGGGCGACCGCTCGTCGTTCCCGGCTAACTCCGCCACGAACCGGTCGTAAAACTCGTGCAAGCTCTCGATGATCACCTTGGTCTGGCTCACGACGGGCATGAAATTGGTGTCGCCGTCCCAGCGGGGGACGATGTGCCAGTGGAGGTGTGAGGGGAGGCCGGCGCCCGCGGATTTCCCCTGGTTCAGGCCGATGTTATAGCCCTGCGGGTGGAGCATCCGGTCGAGTACCTCCACCATCCGGCGGACGGTCTCGATCGGCTCGATCAGGTCGGCCCCCGTCAGCGCGCCCAGTGTCCCGCGATGGACCACCGGGGCGACGAGCAGATGGCCGTTATTATAGGGGAAACGATTGAGGAAGACGACGGAATGCGCGCCGCGCCAGGCCAGGAGGTTCTCCCGATCGTCCTGCCCCGACAGTCCCCGGCAGAGGAAGCACCCGAGGTGGGACTCGGGCTGGCTCGAGGCGTCTCGGATATATTGCGCACGCCAGGGCGCCCAGAGCCGATCCATCACGCAGCCTCTCCGTCGTCGGCGACACCGATCCCCCGATCGGACCCGACTCCGGGGGCGCGAAGACACCCCCTGGCCTGTCGAGGGCCATCGGGTAAAAAGATGATACCGCGCGGGTTCCGGGTTGTCGCGGCCCCAGTCCCGATTCCGCGATTTCGACCCCGGGAACGGAGTCAGCGGCGATCCCGGAGGGGTTGGAGGCATGCCCTGGCCCGTCCCCCGACCTGGTCGCGCGGGATGAGCACCAGGCCTCCACGGCCCGTCGTTCATCCCGGCCCGCCTGGGGTCGAACACGACACCTCCCTCGGGGACCGTGAACGCCAGCTCCCGCGGCCGATTGCCGCTCCAGGCGGCTCGGAGGGACTCCTGGGCGGCGGAGCAGGCCATCCTCCGCGGCCACGTCAGGTCCGGCGACAGGATCAATTGATCGTGGTGCGGCAGCACGGCCTCCCAAGGCGAGGCCCCGGGACGCCCCTCCATGAGCAGACGGCGTCTGAGGACCCGGGAGGTCCAGGATGACCCTCGAGGTCGGACTCCGCGAGCCATGCCCGGGATGGGGCAAGCGGGGCGGGGCGAGCTTCGTCGGCCCTCTCCATCTCACTTCAAAATCGCACGCACCACCCTTGCCGCCCCACGTACTATTACTCTATTGGAGCTATTGGAGCGACCCGGATAACGGGCTTGATCGGTCCACGGGGCCTGTTAAAATATTCTACCCTCGACATCAGACCTACTCGGACTCTTCTCATGCGGCACACCCTTTTTGATTAAGCTCGATTGCCATCCGACGTGGTGTGTCCCCGTTTTTTGGTCTTCGGCCAGCATTTCGGCCCGTCCTGGAACGGCGGGTCGAGCAATCCCTGAACCAGCGATCCAGATCAGGAGTCGCCCTCTCAGAGGGCGTTCCACCCTCCGAGTTGAGATGCGACCGTCTTATGGAAAACCTTCGCAACGTCCGGAACATCGGGATCTCGGCCCACATCGATTCGGGTAAGACCACGCTCACCGAGCGCATCTTGTACTACGCCGGCCGGACCCACGTGATCAAGGAGGTCCGTGGCGAAGGG
>JAFANO010000772.1 GCA_019232645.1 Planctomycetaceae bacterium
CCGAGCGCCCAAGTGCTCGCGGACGCCGCCCTGAACCAGCCGGCAGTCAGCGCGAGCGATCAGGTCCGACAGAACACGGGCATCGGCATGATCAATCAAACTGCGGAGGACCTCTCGATCCCCCAGACGGTTCCCGAACCTGCCCCCCTTGCCCTGCTCGGGATCACAGCCGCCGCTTCGGCCTGCCGCTTCGTCTGTCGCCGCTTTCGACGTCGGGCGTGAACGAGCGGAAAGAGGTCATCGAAGGATCGATGGTTGATCCGAACCGAAAACGCGGCCACGCCGAGCGCCTCATGAGTCGACTCGCTCCAGAGAAACACGGTGCTGGAAAACCATGACCTGATGAGCGATCTCCCAGTGGAGGTCCTAGCACGCCCCCAACAATGTTGCGAAGAACCCTGTTGGGGGCCCCTTTCAAAAGGGGACGGACTGACTCGATACACGATCCGAACCTCCTGCTCGTCGATCTCGACCTGCTTGACCAACGCCCGAACAACCTCCCGCCGCGTGTCCCAGTCCGGCTCCTGTAGGCCCTGCGAAACACGTCTCGCGAACTCCTCCAATTGGCCGATGACCAGCCGCAGTTCCGCCTCCTGGGCGGCCTCGCTGATCCGCTGACGATATTCCGCCTCCAGCTTGGCCAACCGCTCCCTCGCCGCCGAGATCCGCGGCTCGAATTCCGACTTGTCGAGCAACCCGTCGCCGTAGGCATCGATCAATCGAGAAATCATCTTCTTTACATTGCTCACCAGCTTACCGAGATGCTGCACCTCCTGATTCGGTCCCGTCTCCGAACCCTGAAGCCGCCGCTCGTACTCTTTCCGGACCCGCTCCGGTTCGGACAAGAGACAGCGCACATCCTCCCAGACGGCGGCGTCCAGCATATCGGTACGGACCTGCTTGTTCCAACAGAGACGCTGGCCACCGAAGCGATAGGCGTCAGAGCCCGTACAGCGGTAGTAGGCGTAGGGGACCTTGCCCTTGGCTGAGGCCCGGCTAGTCGGCTTGCCGTAGCAGCCGTAGCCGCACCGCTTGCACACGACCAGGCCTTGAAGCAGGTAACAGCCACCGCCAGGCCGGTCGCGGCGGCGTTGCCGGTTCTCCTCGAGTTGGGCCTGAACCGCCTCGAAGAGTTCTTCGCTCACCAGCGCAGGGACACTAATGAAGATTTGATCCTCCTGGGATGTCTCGACTGTTGTGACCGGGCGCCTGGGCTGCCCGGGTCGGCCGCGCTGGGGCCGGAGTCGCTGTGGCTTGTACTCGCCCGCGCGTGTCTTGCCGAAAGCCGCCTTGCCTCTGTAGGCGGGGTTCTTGAGGATCAGCCAGACCGTCGCCCGGTCCCAGGCCGGTTTGCCGGTCCGCGTGGGGATACCTTCGCGCCGCAGGCGTCGGCAGACCTCGCCGATGGAGCACCGTTCCTGACCGACCCAGTCGAAGATCTTCCGCACGACGCGGGCCTCCTCGGCCACGACCTGATAACGCGCCTCGCCGCCGCCTTCATGCTTGCCGACGTAACGGTAGCCGTAGGGCGCGCCGCTGAGCACGTTGACCGAACCGCGGCGTGCGGCGTGTTGCTTGCCCCTGCGGCAGCGCTCCATGATCTTGGCGCGCTCGTACTCGGCGATCATGCCTTGGACCTGAAGCAGCAGGTCCTGCTCGGGACCGCGGCCGATCGGGTTTCTCAGGAAGACGACCTCCACGGCGCAGCGGGTGAGTTCCTCGAGGATCAAGACCTGATATGCATATTTGCGCGAGAGCCGATCCGGATCGAGCACGTAGAGGCGGTCGATGGCTCCGGCGGCGGCTTGGTCCCGGAGCCGCTCGAGTCCCGGTCGGGTCAGGATGTAGCCGCTGCAGCCGTCGTCCACGAAGTGCAGTTCGGGCTCGCATTCCGAGCCATCGGTGGCGATCCGCTGCGTGAGTGCCTCAAGCTGGCTGGCGATCGTGTCCTCGTTCTCCTGCTGTTCCCCCGAAACCCGGGCATAGAGCGCCACGCGGAGATTGTCCTTGATCATGGCTCGTCAAACTCCCCCGGCCCTGGATTGGAAAGTTTGGACGGTGGTCGGGTGATTGCGGCTGGGTCGCGGCCGATCCAGGGGCCGGGAAACGACCGGGATCAACGCTTGGTATGCACGTGCGATCAACTGATCCTGGAGGCGCGTGAAAGAGAAGTGGCGAGAAACGGGAGAGCTGAGGGCCTGCCTCCGTGTTGATGTAATCATGTTGACTCCTCCTCTCCGCGACCGCGGCCCTCGGACTGTCCTGCATGGGGATCGAGCCGGGGCTGCCATCCGTGCCCGTACTTTGGCCGGAGCCGTGATCTGGAGATGACAGAGTCAGGAATCAGGGACGGTTTTGCAACATTGTTGAGGGCGTGATGTCCCCTTCCCGATGCCGGAAGTGAGTCCTTGCGAAGCGGTGCGGAACGCGGCGCAAATCGTCTCCAGGGATTCCGCACCGCAGACCCGGCCCGGCGTCAGGACGACGGCCAGGAGGAGCGCCCGCCCGGCCCCAAGGTGGCCTGAGCGCTGCTGGTTTCTCATGATTCGTCCTCCGATTAGGATCAACGGGGGGCCTGAAAGCCACCCACAGCGTCCGACTTGGCCGGG
>JAFANO010000128.1 GCA_019232645.1 Planctomycetaceae bacterium
TTGCTGCGGCGGGCCCATCTGCTCGACCTTCCCCTTGTTGAGCACCACGACCTGGTCGGCGACCTCGAACGCCTCCTGCTGGTCGTGGGTCACGAACAGGCTGGTGACGTGCACCTCGTCGTGGAGCCGGCGGAGCCAGGAGCGCAGCTCATCGCGGACCTTCGAGTCGAGCGCGCCGAAGGGCTCGTCGAGCAGCAGGACCTTGGGCCGGGGGGCCAGTGCCCGCGCCAGGGCGACGCGCTGCCGCTGCCCGCCGGAGAGCTGCGTCGGGTAGCGGTCGGCGTACCCGATGAGCTGGACCAGCTCCAGCAGCTCGTCGACCCGCGCGCGGACCTCACGCGCCGGGGGCCTCGGCCGCTGCGCCTCCAGGCCGAAGGCGACGTTCTGGCGGATGGTCATGTGCCGGAACAGCGCGTAGTGCTGGAAGACGAAGCCGACCCCGCGCCGCTGCGTCGGCAGGTGCGTCGCCTCCTCGCCGGTCAGCTCGACCTCGCCCGAGTCGGCCGGCTCCAGCCCCGCGATGATCCGGAGGATCGTGCTCTTGCCCGACCCCGAAGGGCCCAGCAGGGCGACGAGCTGGCCGGCGGGCACCTCGAACGAGACCCCGTCGACGGCCTGAAAACGCCCGAACCGCTTCGAGAGGTTGCGCACCACGATGCCCACGTTTCCGCCTCCCGGACCCGGCGCGAGGGGCCGGGGACTTGGTGCCGTTGTCGATGTCGTGGTCCGCCGGCCGTCGTCCCCTTATCCCGGCCTCCGAGCGGGGCGCGGGGACGCGGAGGGCCTGGAAGGGTTGATCACGCCTGGAAATGGCCGTCCCATTGGGTTTATTTCGGTTCCTCGTGCGCCTCGACGCGCCGGCGTAGGACTTCCATCCCGATCAGCATGACGAACGAGACTCCCGCCAGGAGGACGCTGGCGGCGTAGGCCCCCTCGGTGTTGAAGCTTTCGATGGCGTCGTGGACGTAGAGGGTGGCCGTCTGGGTCCGGCCGAGGATGTTGCCCGAGACGACCAGCAGCGCCCCGAACTCGCCGAGCGACCGGGCAACGGTCAGGGTCACGCCGTAGGCCAGCCCCCAGCGGATCGACGGCAGGGTCACGCGCCAGAACGTCCGCCAGCGGCCGGCGCCGAGCGTGTAGGAGACTTCCTCCTGGTCGACCCCGAACTCGCGCAAGACCGGCACGACCTCGCGGACGACAAACGGCAGGGTCACGAAGGTCGTGGCCAGGAGCATCCCCGGCCAGTTGTAGACGACCCGGATCCCCGTCGCGTCGAGCCAGCGCCCCACCGGCGACTGCGGGCCGTACAGGATGATCAGCATCAGCCCCGCGATGATCGGCGAGACGGCGAAGGGCAGGTCCACCAGGCCGTCGGCCAGCGTCTTGCCCCAGAACCGCTGGCGGACCAGGACCAACGCGAAGGCCACGCCGAAGACCGCGTTGACCACGGTGGCCAGGACCGTGATGCCCAGCGTCAGCCCGAACGCCCGTTGCGAGTCGGGCGAGGCCAGCGCCTCGACGAACGGCCCGAAGCCCCCCGCCAGCGCCGCGCGGACCAGCGCCACCGCGGGGACCAGGATCAGGACCGCGAACCAGGCGAGGACCGCCCCGGTCAGCAGCCATCGGCCCACCGGGACCGTGCGACGGTTGAGGACGACCCTCGGCTCGGGCGGCGTCGGCCTCGGCGTCGGCGTCAAGGTCTCAATGGACATGGTCAAGCCCCCCCTGGCGCTGGAGCCGGTTCAGGACGAGCAGGATCCCCAGCGAGCAGGCGAGCAGCACGACCGAGACGACCATGGCGCCGTGGCGGTTGCCGCTCTCGATCTCGCCGAAGATGTACATCGGGCCGGTCTTGGTCGCCAGCGGGCGGTTGCCCGAGACCATCAACACGCTGCCGAATTCCCCCAGGGCCCGGCTGAACGACAGCGCCGCGCCGGTGACGATCGCCGGCTTGAGCGTCGGGAAGGTGACGCGGCGGAAGGTCGTCCAAGGGCCGGCCCCCAGGGTCGTCGCCGCCTCCTCCTCGGCCCCGTCCATCTCGAGCAGGACCGGCTGCACGCTGCGGATCACGAACGGGTACGACACGAACAGCAAGGCCAGCACGATCCCCGGCTTCTGGTAGATGACGTCCCAGCCGTGCCGGCCCAGGAACGCGCCGAGCACGCTCGTCGGTCCGTACAGCGCCACCAGCATCAGGCCCGTGACGACCGTCGGCACGGCGAACGGCAGGTCGATCAGCGCGTTGACCAGGCCCTTGCCGGGGAACGGGTAGTTGACCAGGACCCAGGCCGTCGCCGTGCCCAGCACCACGTTGATCGCCACCATCACCAGCGCCGTCGCGAAGGTCAGCTTCAGCGCGTGCCAGGCGAACGGGTTGGAGAGCTCTCTCCAGAAGGCCGAGGTGCCGGGCTCGGCCGCCTGGTAGGTCAGCACGGCCAGCGGCAGCACGACCATCACGCCCAGGTATGAGAGCGTGGCCCCTCGGATCAGGAGCTCGGACGGCGAATGCTTCGGGACGGACGGGTGGCTCATCGCACCTTGGCTCCCTTGTCGGTAAACAGTGAGTCCCAGACGCCGCCCGGGTCGTAGACCTCCTTGTTGATCTTGCTCCAGCCGCCGAGGTCCTTCATGGTGAAGAGCCTGGGAGGCAGGGGGGCCCGGCCCGGGATCCGCTCGTCGATTCGGGGGTCGAGCGCCCGGAAGCCGTAGGCGGAGAGGATGCGCTGGCCCTCGACCGAGCGGAGGAAGTCGAGGAAGGCCTCGGCGACCGCGCGGTTGCCGTGCCGCTCGACCGAGGCGTCGACGATCACCCCCGGGTTCTCGATCAGGAGCGTCGCGGGGGGGATCACGTAGGGGGCCTCGGCCTTCTTCATCTTGCGCTGGAAAAGCAGCTCATTCTCGTAGGTGACCACCGCGTCGCCCGTGCCGCGGTCGAAGGTGGCCATGCTCTGGCGGCCCGAGCCGTCGAGGTTCACGACGCGGGCCTGGACCCTCGCCAGCAGGTCACGAGCCGCTTTCGGGTCGGGCTTGCCGCCCCGGGGCCGGTCGCGGAGCAGCCCGGCACCGTAGATCGCGTTGATGTTCCAGCGGGCGCCGCCGGAGGTCTTCGGGTCGGGGTAGAGGACGCCCACGTCCGGCCGGGTCAGGTCCTCCCAGTCCTGGATCTGACGGGGATTGCCCGGGCGGACGCCGATGACGACCAGGCTCCGGCTGACCATCCCCTTGTTCGGGCCGGCGTCCCAGTCCTTCTTGACCAGCCCGTCCTTGACCAGCCGCTGCACGTCCCCCTCGAGCGAGAGCACCGCGACGTCGGCGTCGAACCCCGAGGCGATCGCGCGCCTCTGGGCGCCCGAGGCGTTGTACGACTCCTCGAACCGGACCAGCCGGCCGGTCTGGCGCTTCCAGTGCGCCGCGAAGGCGGGCAGCAGCCCCGCGTGGAACGCCTCGCGGACGACCGAGTAGGCCCCGATCGTCAGGGTGTCGGTCGCATCGGAGGCGCCTTGGGTCCGGGCGCAGCCGAGGGCCGGCGCCCCCAGCACCACACCCAC
>JAFANO010000226.1 GCA_019232645.1 Planctomycetaceae bacterium
CCCGAGGGATGCCGCACGAGGAGCGACGCAGTGATCGATGACCCGGAAATCCCGAGAGTGGGCGTGGTCGCGCTCGATGCCCAGACGGCCTGCTGGCGTGTCTGGGCACCCCATGCGGAACGGGTCGAGCTGGTGCTCGGGCTCGGCGAGGGCGCTTCTCGGCGGCCGATGGAGGCCGAGCCGAGGGGATATTTTGCCTGGAACGGCCCGATGCCCGAGCCCGGCCAGCGTTATTCCTACGTGCTCGACGACGGCGCACCTCTGCCCGATCCCTGCTCGCGCTGGCAACCCGACGGGATCAACGCCCCGTCCGCCGTCTGGTTCCCCGAGCGGATGACCTGGGACGAGGGCAATTGGTCGGGGATCGCGCGCGAGGACCTGGTCTTCTACGAGCTGCACGTCGGCACGTTCACGCCCGAGGGGACCTTCGAGGCCGTCATCCCCCGCATCCCCGAGCTCCTCGACCTCGGGGTCTCCGCGATCGAGCTGATGCCGGTCGGCCAGTTCCCTGGCCGGTGGAGTTGGGGCTACGACGGCGTCTTCCCCTTGGCGGTCCAGAACACCTACGGCGGCCCCGAGGGGCTGCATCGGCTGATCCAGGCGTGTCACCGGCTCGGCATGGCGGTCTTCCTGGACGTGATCGACAACCACTTCGGCCCGGACGGCAACGTCTTCCCCCGTTATGGGCCCTACCTGACCGACCGATACAAGACCGACTGGGGGTCGGCCATCAACTACGACGTCCGCGGCTGCGACTCGGTCCGCGCGGTGATGGTCGAGCACGTCCGCTCCTGGGTCCGCGACTTCCATTGCGACGGCCTCCGGCTCGACGCGGCCGACCAGATCTACGACCGGGGGCCGAGACACATCCTGGCCGACTTCGCCGAGGCGGCGCACCTCGAGGCCGACCGGCTCGGCCGCCCGGTCCACGTCTTCGCCGAGACCGATCTGAACGACGCCCCCCGCTTCCTCCGGCCCAGGGATCGCGGCGGCTATCAGCTCGACGGCCACTGGAACGACGACTTCCACCACGCCGCGCACGTCGTGCTGACGGGCGAGACGGGCGGTTATTACGTCGACTTCGCCGACGGCCCGGCCGCGCTGGCCAAGGCGCTCGAGCGATTCTTCGTCAATGACGGCAACTACAGCCCGTTCCGCGACCGCCGCCACGGCGCGCCGGCGACCGAGTTCACGGGTGACCGCTTCGTCGCGTTCACCCAGAACCACGACCAGGTCGGCAACCGCCTGAAGTCGGACCGCTACGCGACGAGCCTGCCCCCCTCGGCCGTGCGGCTGGCCGCCGGACTCTTGTTGCTGGCCCCCAGACTCCCCCTGCTGTTCATGGGCGAAGAGTACGGCGAGACGAACCCGTTCCCGTACTTCTGTGACTTCGAGGATCCGGCGCTGGTCAAGGCCGTCCGCGAGGGCCGCAAGGCCGAGTTCGCCCACTTCAACTGGCCAGAGGAGCCCCCCGACCCGGTGGCGCCCGCGACGCGCGACTCGGCGGTGCTCACCTGGTCGTGGGACAATGACCCGACCCGCCTCGGCCTGCGCCGGCTCTACCGCGACCTGCTCCGTCTCCGCCGCGAGAGCCCGACGCTCCGCGATTTCCGGGCCGCGCGGACGAGGCGGCTCGACGATTGCGGGGTGCGCGATGTCCTCGAAGTGATCCGAGGGGGCGTCTCCCCGGACCCGACACCCGAGCTCCGGATCTTCTTCAATCTGGGCGGCGAGCGCCGCACGCTCCCGCCCGACCTGGCGACGGGCTCGCCCGCATTCCGGTCGGAGGTCGGGATCTACGGCGCGGAGGATCACGGATCGGTCGAGGAGCCGCTGCAACTCGTCCCGCACGAGTTCCTGATCGTGGGGGACCTTGGCGTCGAGGGATCGCACCACAACCCGCCGTGGAGCTGACAACAGCCAGCCGAAGCCGTCCTCCGAGGATCTGGTCTTACTTGATCCTGGGCAAGATGGTTCACCGATCTGGGCACATGAGCCATCGCTCATTCTACCACAAGTCTGTGGCAATAAGCCTGTTGGGGTGATCTGCCGGCGATTATTGTGGACGGCGTAGGGTGGCACGCCCGGAGTCTTCGACGGGCGTGAGTGCCGGGGCGATTGGGGACACGCCCATGCTGGGCGTGCCACCCGGCCGCGTCACTGCATGTGCCAGCCGTGGCTCACGACGAGCGATTGCCCGGTCAATGCCAGTGAGGGGAATGCCGCGAAGAAGACGGCCACCTCCGCGACGTCCTCTGCCGTCGTGAACTCGCCGTCGACCGTCTCCCGGAGCATGACCCTCTTGACGACCTCGTCCTCGGTCAGGCCCAATTCTCTGGCCTGCTCCGGGATCTGCCGATCGACGAGGGGCGTGCGAACGAAGCCGGGGCAGATCACGTTGGCCCGGACGCCGTGAACGGCCCCCTCCTTGGCGACCAGACGGGCTAACCCGATCAGGCCGTGTTTGGCCGTGACGTAGGGTGCCTTCAGGGGCGACGCCTCGACCGAGTGGACCGAACCGATGTAAAGGACGGTGCCGCCGCGGCCCTGCCGGATCATGTGCCGCAAGCAGGCCCGGGTCGTCAGGAAGGCCGCGTCGAGGTCCACGGCCAGGACCTTCCGCCAGTCGGCGAGCGGGAGGTCGACGAGCGGGGCGATGTGCTGGATCCCGGCGTTGCTGACCAGGATGTCGATGCCGCCGAGTCGAGCTGCGACCTCGTCGACGCCGGCCTCGACCTGCGCCTCGTCGGCGATGTCCATCGCGACCGCCATCGCGATGCCGCCGCCGCGCGTGATCTCGCTCACGACCTCCTGGGCCCCGCCGAGGTCGAGGTCAGCGACGGCGACTTTCGCGCCCTCGCGCGCGAAACCGAGTGCGATCTGCCTGCCGATCCCGCTGGCTGATCCGGTAACGATGGCAAGCTTTCCGTCCAGGCGCGACATAGCCTCACCCCTCAATCACGCGTCAAGTTATCGGGCGGCCGGGTTCATCCTCCCGACCGCTTGAAGGAGTTCTGTTTGTGCGCGGGGATCCAGCGGGCCACGCGATCCCTCGACACGTCGAACGTCCGGGCACCCAGTCCCGGCGGCGGAGGCGCGAGCCACGGGGCCGCCTCGACGGTGAGCCGCGCGCCCGAATCGGCCCTGGGCCCAGCGCTCCTCGACCGTCGCCCGCCCGATCTCGATGTCCTTCCAAGGGCCTTGGCGACCCAGGTGGGCACGTATCCGGCCTCCGCGATCCTCTCGCAGTCCCCCTCCTGATCGCTTCCGAGGGCGCCTCCGCCCTCGAGGACGAAGGCGACCGGCCGGTCGTAGGACGACCGCCGGTCGGCCCCGTTGTGACCCGCCTTCACGGCCTCGTTCATGACAGGGCGAACTCCGGGACGGTCGGCGGGATGATCAGTTTGGCGGCGGTCGCGCCGACGACGTCGGCGACCGAGACCCCCGGCGCGCGCTCGCGAAGCACGAGTCCTTCGGCGGTCGGCTCAATCACCGCCATCTCGGTGACGACAAGGCTCACCGGGCGGACCGAGGTGAGCGGCAGCGCGCACTCCTCGACGATCTTCGGTGTGCCTTTGGCGGTGTGGATCATGGCGACGATCACACGTTTGGCGCCGGTGACGAGGTCCATCGCTCCGCCCATGCCGGGGACAAGTCTTCCCGGGATCATCCAGTTGGCCAGGCGTCCTCTCGCATCGACTTGCAGGCCGCCGAGTACGGTCAAGTCGACGTGCCCGCCTCGAATCAGGCCGAACGTCGCGGTGCTGTCCAGGCTCGCCGCCCCGGGGATGGCCATGATGAAGCCGCCCCCGGCGTCGATGAGGTCCGGGTTCTCCATCCCATGAGGCGGCCGCGGCCCCACGCCGATCAGGCCGTTCTCCGTCACTAACAAGACGGGGGCTCCCCGCGGGATATAGGAGACCACCAGGGTCGGCAAACCGATGCCGAGGTTCACGAGCGAGTCGGGCCGCACCTCGTTCGCGACCCGGCGGGCGATGAGCTCCTTCGCGTTCATGCTCATGCGGGATGCTCCAGCAGATAATCGACGAGGATCCCGGGCGTCCGGACCGAATCCGGCGGGATCATGCCCACGGCGACGATCTCATCGGCTTCGACGATCACGGTCGCGGCGGCCATCGCCATCACCGGGTTGAAATTCTGCGCCGTGAGCTCGTACGTGAGATTGCCGAAGTAATCGGCTTGCCTGGCACTGATCAGTGCGAAGTCGGCGCGGAGCGGCTTTTCTACCAGCCAGGTCTCACCGTCGATCTCGATAGTGGGTTTACCCTTTTCGACGATCGTACCCACGCCGGTCTTGGTCAACACGCCGCCCAGGCCGTACCCGCCAGCCCGGATCCGCTCGGCGAGCGTGCCCTGGGGAACCAGCTCGATCTCGAGCTCGCCGGCGGTCATCTGCCGCTGGGTTTCCGGATTGGTCCCGATGTGCGACGCGATCAGGCGCTTTACCACCCCGGCGTCGATCAGCTTCCCGATGCCCAAGCCCGGATGGTGGGTATCGTTGGCGATCAGCGTCAGCCCCTTGCGCCCGGCGGAGACCAGTCCTTGAATCAGGCGGTGCGGTGAGCCGACCCCCAAGAATCCCCCGATCATGAGCACTGCCCCATCGGGAATCATGGCAACCAAATCATCCGGATGCCGTGCTGTTTTCATGGCAATCCTTGGTGTCCCCCCTCAAGAGTT
>JAFANO010000241.1 GCA_019232645.1 Planctomycetaceae bacterium
GCTCGCCCCGCGTCGCCAGCGCCGTCAGCTCGTCGACCGAGCGCGACCGGCTCAGCCGCTTGCCGGCCTCCTCCAGCGTCGCGCGGGGATCCGGCAATTCCTCCACCGGGACCCGGGCGGAACAGGCGGGCAAAGCCGCCGCGATCACGAGCAGCGCCACCAGCCGGCGCGGGCGAATCCCTTCCATAGGCGTCCGGCTCCTTCCCGCGGGGCGACCCGCGACTCGTTCATACACGGAAGGGCCGTGCGGCTCCAAGGGCGATTTCCCAGGAAATTGATCGTAAAATATTAATATTTATAGATTTACAATATCGCAGGTGAATCCGTCGCGTCCCACGGGAGGCGGTTGATTTTTGTGAGATTCCCGTTCTTGGCACGTGAATTGCTACAAAACTTCAGCCATATCGGACATTAAGATATGGCGCACACGACCACGAGGTTCCATGCCCACGATCACGAATCTGCTCCCCGGCACGCCCGATCGGCTCGGGCCGACCATCACCGCGGAAGGGATTAACTTCGCTCTCCAGTCGGCGGGGGCGACGCGGGTCGAGCTGCTCTTATTTGACAATATCGCCGACCGTCGGCCGAGCCAGGTCATCCCGTTGTCGCCGAAGACGAACCGGACGGTGGTGGACGAGGCGAACCGGATCGTCATCTGGCACATCTTCGTCGAGGGCCTGCCGAACGAGACGCTCTACAACTTCCGGGCCGACGGCCCCTACAACCCCGCGGCCGACGGCACCCGGTTCAACGTCACGAAGACGCTGATCGACCCCTACGCGCCGGCGATCACGGGCGACTTCTACTGGGAGTCGGGGGACGCGCTGGGCTATGACAACTCCAACCCCGAGCTCCCCGATCGCCACCTCCTCCCGAGCACGACGGACAACGTCGCCGGGGCCCCGAGGTGCGTGGCCTTCCTGAGCGACTTCGACTGGGAGGGGGACCGGCACCCCGACATCCCGATCGAGGAGTCGATCATCTACGAGGTCAACGTCCGCGGCTTCACCCGCCACCAGTCCTCCGAGAGCGACCTGGCGGGCACGTACCGCGGCTTCATCGAGAGGATCCCGCACCTGAAGGAGCTGGGCATCACGGCCGTCGAGCTGCTGCCGGTCATGGAGTTCGACCGGTTCGACGGCCCGTTCCGCGACCCCCTGACCGGCGAGCGGCTGGCCAACGCCTGGGGCTATAACACGGTCGCGTTCTTCAGCCCCGAGTCGCACTACAGCTACTACGGCAAGCTCGGCGTCCAGATCGATGAGTTCAAGATGCTGGTGCGCGAGCTGCACAAGAACAACATCGAGGTCATCCTCGACGTCGTCTTCAACCATACCCGCGAGGGGAACCAAATCGGGCCGACGGTCAGCTTCAGGGGGCTCGACAACAACATCTATTACATGCTCGCGCCCGGCCATCCCGAGTCTTACAGCGACTTCACCGGCTGCGGCAACACGCTCAACTGCAATCATCCGGTGGTCCGCCGGTTCATCCTCGACTCCCTGCGCTACTGGGTCACCGAGATGCACGTCGACGGCTTCCGCTTCGACCTGGCGGCCGTCTTCGCCATCGGCGTGGATCAGCAGGAGAAGGGCAAGACACCGCTGATCCACGAGATCGAGACCGACCCGGTCCTGTCGCGGATCAAGTTGATCGCCGAGCCCTGGAGCATCCGCCAGTACATGCTCGGGGCGTTCTCCGACCGCCGCTGGGCCGAGTGGAACGGCAAGTTCCGCGACGTGGTCCGCAGGTTCGTCAAGGGCGACCCCGGGATCACGGGCGAGCTGGCCACGCGGATCGCCGGCTCGTACGACCTGTTCGCCCCCACCCCCGACTCGGAGCGGTCGCCGTTCCACAGCATCAACTTCGTGACCTGCCACGACGGCTTCACGCTCAACGACCTCGTCTCGTTCGACAAGAAGCACAATGAGCGCAACGGCGAGGGCAACCACGACGGGGCCAACGAGAACCATAGCTGGAACTGCGGCTACGAGGGCTACGTCGAGTTCTCCGACTTGCCCGACGAGCAGAAGGCGGCGATCGAGTCCCTCCGGCGCCAGCAGATCAAGAACTTCCTGGCGATCCTGTTCCTCTCGCAGGGCACGCCGATGCTCCTCTACGGTGACGAGATGCGGCGGACCGCCGAGGGGAACAACAACACCGCCTTCCAGGACAACCAGCTCAACTGGATCAACTGGGGGAACACCGAGAGGCATGCCGAGATCCTCCGGTTCACCCAGCTCATCATCGCGTTCCGCAAGCGGCACCAGATCGTCCGCCGCTGGCGGTACATGACCCCGGATGAGTCGGAGACGCCGGTCCTCCGGAAAATCACCTGGCACGGTGTCCAGCCCGTCGAGCCCGACTTCTCGGGCACCTCGCGGTTCCTCGCCTGGTGCCTGGAGGCATTCCAGACCGATCAACGCACGGACGTCCCCATCTACGTCGCCTCGAATGCCTTCTGGGAGCCGTTGACCGTCGAGCTGCCCAAGGCCAACGGCCGGCACTGGTATCGGATCGCGGACACCTCGCTGCCCCAAGGCCAGGATATCGTCTCCGAGGAATGCGCCTTTTTCCTACCGGAGCCTAGTTACATCGTCCGCCCGCGTTCGACGATCGTCTTGGTGGCGCGCTGAGGCACGAAGGCCGGTTCGCGGCGACCTTATGGCGCGGGGCGATCATCCCAAAGTGTGCGTAATCCGCTCGTGAACTGCATCTGCCTCTTAAAATCGGATCCCTCGTGCCTTCAGACGGTTCGAGACTCTCCGTCTGCGGAGCCGCGGAGTCCGGCCGAACATCTCAACGGGAAGTGGTATCACCCGGAATGGCTTCAGAACCTGCTGGTATCAGCGTCCCTTAGCAGGTATCGCAGGTCTCCCCGACAAGCGGGATCAGCAGGAGTTTTCACGAGGCTCGATCGTCATGATCCTGCAGGTGCCCTGGGGTCCGGTCTGGGAAAGCTCAGCGCGAGGAGGTAAGCCGCCATGTGTACCGATCTGCGTCTGTTGAATCCAAGGAACTTCCGCCTCAGCGTCCGCAACTTGGACTTTGACGAACCGATGGACCACTGGGTGGGTTTCGTCCCGGACGGCACGACGTTTCGAAGCATCGAGCCGGCGCAGAACCAGGCGCAAGCGGTGAGCTGGACGACCCGCTACGACTATGTCAGCCTCGTCTCGATCCCCGCGCATCTTGCCGGCTTGCCCACGCCCTTCCTCTTCGACCGCCTACCGCCCGATCTCAAGGCCGTGGGCTGCGACGGAATCAACGAAAAAGGGCTTTCGGCCGCGGCCTTGTGGGACGACGACGCCGATTTTCCCGATGCCGCTGGCCAGCCGGCCGATACCCGGCTCCTCGCTGATTTCAACGTCGTCGAATGGCTGCTCGGCAATTTCGCGACGGTCGAGGAGGTGCGCGGGGCGCTGACCGGCTCGCCGCCGATCGTGATTTGGGGGCAGGTCGATTTCTTCGGGCATTCCTGGAGGCCATTGCCTTTCCATTATGCCGTCCACGATGCGGCCGGGAATGACTTCGTCATCGAGATCACGGAGAAGAGGCTGACCTTTCCCGAGCCGGTCGCCAGCGTCCTCGCCAACGAGCCGCGGCTGCCCTGGCACCGGCAGAACCTCAGCAACTACGCCAATCTCTCCTTCGTCGATCCGCCCGCGGAGCGGCTTTCCGGCCTCGCCATCGAACCGCTCGGCTGCGGCTCCGGCCTGCTCGGCCTGCCGGGTGACTTCACCCCGCCCTCGCGCTTCGTCCGCGCCGTCTTCCTCAACCTCAGCAGCGCCAACTGCGCCGGGGTGGACACGCCGGAAAAGGCGGTGGCACATGCCTTCCGCTTCGCCGGCAACGTCGCGCCGCCCTACGGCCTCAATCACACCGTAGGCTGCGAAGACTATACCCAGTGGCAGGTCGTGAGGGATCATGAACGGCTCAAATTCTACGTCCGGACCTATTTTAGCATCGGCACGCAGCTCGTCGATTTCGCGCAGATCGACTTCGGCAAGCTCGAAAAGCCGCGCTACGTGAGGCTCGCCGACGATCTCGGCGGGACGGCGCCGATCCAGCCATGACCGCGGGGCGCCGCGATGCCCTGCCGATCGGCAGCGTCGTCTGTCAACGAGACCCGTAAAACTGGGAGTTATACACATTCCGGATATTTTGAGCCCTTTGTCCGGATCTCACATTTGAGATTTCCAATTTCAAATCAGCAGATCGGTGCACAAAGTCCCTGGGACCCGTATTACAGCGGTTCACTGTGGGAATGCCGTCCGCGACGCGGAGCATCGCGGACGGCATTCCCACGCGGAGCGAGGATCGTAGGGAATCCGGGTGTTCGGTTCAGCAGACCAAGTGCCTTTTGGGACTCGCCTTCG